>CAYVBI010000003.1:0-38618 GCA_964448985.1 uncultured Dehalococcoidales bacterium | reverse complement strand
TTTGTCTAATGCCAGGGATATTAATTAAGTGGTTTGGTTTGGTGTTATTGCTGTGATATTATGAGACCGCCATTGAATCTGATCGGGAGATTAATACCGATCGATCTTGATTGTTAAGGAGGATACCGGTGAGTAATAAAACGATCCAGGCAGACTATTGGGACAGGAAGATTGACATTGAGGTGCCGGAAGACACAGTAGTCGGAGAGATACCCAATCCCCCGGCCTTAAAGGATCCCGAAAAAGTCATACGGGAGGCCATTGCAAAGCCGATCGGTGCTCCACCTCTGGCTGATCTGGCCAAAAAGGCGCGTAACGGCAAAGTCACCATCGGTTTTGATGATCCCTCCCGGCCCGGGAAGCCGCGGCAGATGATTATCCCTATTCTCATTGAAGAGCTGCTAAAGGCTGGTGTGAAGGAAGAAAATATATATTTGCTGTGCGGCAGCGGCAATCACTGCAAATGGACCGATCCTCAGTTAAGGGCTTACCTGGGCCCGGCCATATATGACAGGTTTGCACCCTCCGGCAGCGCCTCAAGGGTCATAAACCATGACTGCCATGATGCGGATAACCTTGTATATATGGGCACATCTGCCATGGGCGATTATGTGGAGTACAACAGGGCGCTGGAAGATTCCGAACTCTTTATATATACCGGCACAGTCGTCGTTTCGAACTGGGGCGGCATGACTGGGACAGGCGTGATAATCGGTTACCCCAGCACGCGCAGCATGACTTCGACACACGGTTTTCCTGTTGTCGGCCATCCTGATTCCTGCCACGGCAATCAGCATACCATGATGTACCGCTCTCACAAGGAAGCAGTCATGGCCCAGATCGAAAAACATACCGGCAAACGTGTATTTTACGTAGATGTCGTACCCACTGCCGGTGGCGCACCGGCCGGTATTTTTGCAGGTTATTCGCCTGAGATCAACGAGCCTACCTGGAAATTTGCCGAAAGCATCTATCACATGGAGGTGCCTCAGGCCGATGTGCTTATATACGGCGTGCCCCGCTACTCGCTGTACGGCGAGACCAGTAATCCACTGATAGCGCTCGCCGCAGCATGTGCCCCGGTACGCATGTGGGTCAACAAGCCCCTGTTGAGGGAGGGCGGAGTAGTCATAGCACTGGCACACTGCGACGGGACCATAGACGAGAGGTCGCATCCTTCATATGCAGAAATACTCGACCTTTACCGGAACTGTTTTTCCATGCAGGAACTGTCTATTTACCAGGAGGAGTTTATGCACCGCGAGGACCTCATCTTTAAATACAGGCACGCCTATGCATATGCGCCGGTGCACGGCTTCTGGCTGATGTATGAGAGTGAGTATGCGCTAAACCATGCCAATAAAATCATCATGGCCGGCGTGCCGGGCATGGACAATCCCCTGGCGCAGGTGCAGGTCAGCGGTACCGGAGGGCCCGGCTCGGTGCGCGACGTCGGCTGCACGCCTGCCAGGAATTTTGCGGACGCAATGAAAATTGCCGAAAAAATCGTCGGCAAGAATCCCCGGGTCATGGCCTGTCCGTCCTTCTGGACCAGAGTCAGGCCCAGGTTTTACGTAAAGTAAAATAATTTCCAGTCATTATATTAATCAGGAGGCGTAAAATGCGTCTACAATCTTATCAGGGCGAACTTAAGGACCACCTGCAATACCTGGGAATCTGGGACAACCTGGTTGCCGGCAAGCTCAAATGCTTTGTCTGCAAAGTTAAGCTGAGCGCTGACAACTTCGGGCTGGCTTTCCGCAATTTCGAGAAGATAGAGACAACCTGTAACAGGCTTGACTGTATACGTACGGTTACGCACGTATTAAAAGACTGAGCCTTAATAAATTAGGATGCAGGAGAGATAGAATGACAACTTTTTACGATAGCCGAAGGCCGTATGACAATTATGATTCAACCACCCGGGAATGGGACGCCATTTTTATCGGCGGCGGAGCTTCAGGAAGGTTCGGTTCCTCGTACTTCCGCGCCATGGGCGGCAACCAGCTTACCATCGAGGCTGACAACCACCTGGGCGGTAAATGCTGTAAAAACGCCTGCGTGCTGCACCACTATCTTTACGAGATAGCCGTTGAGCTGGACAAGGCGAGAATCTGGGACAAGAAAGAATACTGGCCCAAGTTCCCCGGGAAAAATGGTAAGGTTGAAATATTACCAATACTGAGGGACTACCATATAGGCCGGGAGTATGTATTTGATTTTATGTTCCACCAGAGCAAGGAGCAGCTTAAACTACAGTTTTTGCTCAACCAGCGTGCCTCCGTTCTTGATGCGCACACTGTCTCAGTTCAGGGTAAGGGCGAGTTTAAAACAAAGAACATCATCGTGGCGGCTGGCGCCGGGCCCTCTGTGCCCCCCGTGCCTGGAACTAAACTCAAGGGCGTATATACTTACGCAGATTTTCTTGAGCTGGATTACGAGCCCAAAGATGTTGTAGTGGTGGGCGCCTCCAAGAGCGGGCTGCCCTGGGCTGCCTTTTTCAACGCGGTCGGCTGCAACACTACCGTGGTCGAGATGATGCCGGCTCTCAGCCAGTTCCCCATCGACGATGATGTAAGGGAATATACTCTTCGCATGATGAAGATCAGGGGCCTGCCGGTGCTTGACGAGACCACGCTGGTCTCTATAAACGGTAGCGGCTCGGTCAAATCCGTGACGGTCAAGGGGAAAGACGGTGTGGAGAAGGTAATTAAGGCAGATCTTGTGTATCTGGGAACAGGATGCGCGCCGCGCTCGGAGATTGTCACTCCGGTCGGTGTTAAAACCGGTCCCAAGAAAGAGATAATCATTGACAAACACATGGCAACCAACGTACCCGGGATATACGCCAGTGGCGATATCACAGGCGGCGTCATGGAGATGTGGAAGGCCAGGCAGGGCGGCATGATGGCGGCCAAGAATATACTCGGAGCTCCCGCAGAATTCGAGACCGAGCTATTTGCAGATACGTTGCATACATTCTACGAGACCACCTGGGTGGGCATGACCGAGAAAGAGGCCAAAGAGAAGGTCGGGCAGGTCTTTGTAGCCAGGATGCCCATACAGGGCTACAAGAACTGGCTGCCTTTACCCCTGGCCGAGGGGACCATGGAATTCGCTCACCAATGGCCGGACCTGTCCGGGTTCCAGAAGATTATCTATGATGCAAAGACCCGTAAATTCCTGGGCGCACAGCACGTGGGCTATGGCGGTAAGGACTCATTCCAGTACCTGCTGTACCTGCTGAAGAAAGGTGCGACTATCGATGATATAGCCAATCTCACAGAGCTCTTCATCAATCCCACGCATTTTATCCAGCTCTCACGATTGCGCTCCGGTATGAAGAATCTGGTGGACCTGGGTTAGGGCCCGCGCTTTACATGAGTATATCGAGCGGCTAATATAGCTGAGCATCGGGGTTGTTTGAAAATTGCACACCTTAAAGCACGGGGGTTGCTGATTTATAATGAAGTTTAAAGACTTTGCGGGGAAAATCGCATTCATTACGGGAGGATCGAGCGGCATAGGCCTGGCCTGCGCGGAACAAATGGCCGCCAGGGACGCCGACGTGGTGATCTTCGCCCGGGGCCAGGAGCAACTCGATAAGGCGTTGACGAAAATCGAACGGAACAGGGTATCGCAGAAACAACGTTTCCTGGCGGTCCGGCTTGATGTTTCGCAACATGCACAGGCCGAAAATCTACTTAGCAAGGTGGCCGTCGATTTCGGCAGCCCGGATATTCTAATTAACAGCGCAGGTGTTTCCTATCCCCAACGCTTTGAAGATATTTCCTACACTAAATTCGATGAAATTGTTCACATCAACTTGAACGGGACCTGGAATACCGTTGCGATTCTGCTGCCCTATATGAAGAAGCGTGGCGGATACATTATTAATGTGTCCTCCGTTGCCGGTTATATAGGAGTTTTCGGCTTGAGCGCCTACAGCGCATCTAAGTTTGCGGTGATAGGCTTCTCCGAAGCTTTAAGAAGTGAATTGAAGCGGTACAACATCTCCGTTTCCGTGCTGTGTCCCCCGGATGTCGATACACCGATGCTCGACAGGGCCAATAAGATCAAGCCTGAGGAGACCAAAGCCATTTCCTCATCCGCTTCCATTATTAAACCGATCGATGTTGCCAGGGATGTAATCGCTGGTATGGGCAGGGGGCAGTTCCTTATTCTGCCGGGGTCAGGCACAAAGTATACATATTTTATGAAAAGGCTCTTCCCCGGATTGGTGCAGTCGATAATAGACGGCAAGATAAGGAAAATCTCGCAACGATAACGAAAATATCACATGTGCCCGGGCGTTGCCGGGAGCTATTTGCGGGATATGACAGGCATATGACGATAGATTTCCTCAATCCCTCGTGCGCGGCAAACCGATGCGGACGTTATTAACAGGGAGATACGCGCTATTCGCCCAGACGGATGATATTTGCGGAGTTGATGCCGACGGTGCATCCGCGTGTATCGAATATCAGCTTAGCTTCCTTTGCTAAAGCTTTCAGGTCATAGCAGCTGTGATCGGTCAGTATTACCACGCAATCATAGTTGCTAAATACTTTCTTGGTAAGCTTGATCGAC
Organism: uncultured Dehalococcoidales bacterium; assembly: GCA_964448985.1. Lineage (GTDB taxonomy): Bacteria > Chloroflexota > Dehalococcoidia > GIF9 > UBA5629 > CAIMUM01. The sequence goes on along the minus strand of CAYVBI010000003.1, from coordinate 34,028 downwards.
CGGAGCTTATGGTTTCCCTCTTTAAAATCAGGGATGTAAGGATCATGGTAATGGAGCGCGGCTTTCTTCTCGATAAGCAGTTCGATAACTCTTAATGCGGGTGACTCTCTGATGTCCTCAATATCTTTCTTGTAGGCCACGCCCAGAATGAGTATTTTGGCCCCTTTTACGCTTTTACTCCTTGTGTTAAGCGCAGCCACGATTTGCTCGACGATGTATTCAGGCATCGTTTCATTTATTTCGGCAGCCAGTTCGATAAACCTGGTGTGAAAAAAATACTCTCTGGCTTTGCTGGCGAGATAGTATGGATCAAGAGGAATACAATGGCCGCCCACCCCGGGGCCCGGATAAAACGGCATGTAACCGAATGGTTTGGAGGATGCCGCCTTGATTACTTCCCACACGTTTATGTTCATCTTTTCGCAAAGCTTGGCGAGCTCGTTTACCAGAGCGATATTGACGCTGCGGAATACATTCTCGAAGACTTTATCCATCTCGGCCACTTCCGGTGTGGATACTTCGAGGACCTTGTCGGATACGTGTCCGTACAGCAGTGCGGCGAGTTTGGTAGACGTAGGTTCCATGCCCCCGACAATCTTGGGTGTGTTCCTGATAGTAAACTTCCGGCTGCCCGGATCGATACGTTCGGGCGAAAAGGTCAGGAAGTAGTCCACACCCACCTTGAGGCCGGTGGATTCCAGTAGCGGCAACACAATCTCCCGCGTAGTGCCCGGGTAAGTCGTGCTCTCCAAAATAACCAGATGACCCAGACGCAGGAAACGGGCGATATCATTGGTAGCGCTGACGATATACGTCAGATCGGGCTCCTTGGTCTTGGTAAGTGGAGTAGGAACACAGATAATGATCGTATCTACTCTGCGCAGTGCTGATTGACTGGTGGTAGCTTTTAACCGTCCTTTGGCAACAGCTTTTTTTAGACGAGCCGATTCAATATCCAGCAGGTAAGACGTGCCCCGGATAATCTTATTGACACGTCCCTTATCTGCATCAACACCGGTCACATTGAATCCTGCTTCAGCAAAGGCCAGCGCCAGGGGCAACCCCACATACCCCAATCCCACAACCCCTATATCAGCCGATTTATCTCGGATACTGCTCTCCAGGTTTCTCAGATCGTTAACAGTTAATTGTGGTCGTGTCATTTTACCTCACCCATGGTAATTGATTTACCATTCAATCAGATTAGCATAGTTTAACCGTGAGATGGAACCATGTCAAAAGGCGATTAGCGTGGCCTTAATATCATCGTTACGTCGGCAGGCGAGAGGACATTTTTCGGCCTTCAGGATTGACATATTGATGAATTTAGTTATAATGGAAGCTGAGTTAGTATGCAACAGCAGAGCCAACAAAAGAATAAGTACCTATACGTTCTCTCTGATATCTCTGATATAGTATCCAGTTCTTTGTCCGAAAGGGAGATACTGGACGGTGTGCTCTGGGAGCTCGGGAATGTAATTGATCTTGATGTTTGCTGGGTGCAGAAGTACAGCCCCGGCAACAAAACGCTGACACTGGTGATTCAGCATAGTTTACCCGATCAAATTATCAAGGAACTTGAGGCTACGACCGTGGGCAACGACATGATTGGAGTAGTGGCGCAAACACGCAAACCGCTATTCTGCAACAATATGGCAAACGATGCCAATTATCGCTGGGAATCAGCCGTACAAAATGGATATCAATCATTTATTGCTTCTCCGGTGATATTGGGGGGACAGTTGCTGGGTATTATTGGAGGATTATCTGCCAGTACCGATATCTTTACGGTCAACGAGCTGAAATTAATGGCAGCCGTCAGCTCAAGCATCTCGGAAGTCTGTCGCAGAGTCACCAGCGGGCCCACAGATAATGAAATCGCCAAGCAACAGGATGAGATTACACATACGCATCTGTTTTTAAGTGCTCTGAGCCATGAATTGAAGACACCTCTTACCGCGATCATAGCTTCCACAGGCCTGTTGATTGAGGAGCTGGACAGGCAGCATGAGGAGATTTTGCTTAAGTTGGCGCAGAATATTTCGCGTAGCGCGTCGAGCCTGCAAAACCGCCTGAATGAATTGATTAACCTGTCCAAGAATAAGGATGAGTCATATGGGATCGCAAAGAAGGACTTCGACTTCTCGATGTTGGCCGCTGAGGTTGCTGACCAGGTATTATCACTGGCCAGACAAAAGAAGCAGACGCTGAGTTTAGAAGTGGAACCGTATATTAAGATAAATGCCGATGATCAACGTATTGAACAGGTTTTGCTGAACCTTTTATCCAATGCAATTAAATTTACACCGGAAGGCGGGCAGATCTTCCTCAAGGCTGCTAAGGATGGAAACAGGCTGGTTATCAATGTACAGGATACAGGGCCAGGCATACCAAACGAAGAGAAAAGGAAGCTGTTTGTCCCCTATTACCACCCGTCTTCGGACAGGTCGGGAATACCCGGATTGGGATTGGGGCTGGCCATCAGCAAACAAATCGTGGAACTGCACGGTGGTGCAATTTGGGTGCAGAGCGATGTAGGGAAGGGCAGCACCTTCTCGTTCGCATTACCGATACATGAAAAATAGCGTGGAGTGATAGTCGTATGCAGGGACAATTGAAAATCCTGCTCATTGAGGACAATGCTGATATCAGGGAAGTGACAAACCTGATATTTGAGATGCACATGCCGGAAGTCAGGATAATACCGGCAGTGAAGGGTGCAGACGGACTTTCTTTAATGAAGTCTGAGGCGCCTGATATGATCATTCTTGATCTTGGGTTGCCCGACATGGACGGCATGAAGGTATTGAAGGAAATACGCAACCACAGCGACGTACCCATCGTTATACTCACTATAAGGGGCGATGAGACGGATAAAGTCAGGGGCCTGGAGATGGGTGCGGATGATTATATTGTCAAACCTTTTAATCATAATGAGCTCCTTGCTCGTGTTAAGGCCGTATTCAGGCATCGCGGTAAAAGAGGGGTTGCTAAAAAGAAGGCGGACATCAAAGATGCACCGGCGGCTGGTGCTAGGGCCATACCTGCGGTAAAGAAAATCAGGATGGACGTATCAGCAGGTACGGTTCAGAAAGATGGGGAGCAGGTTAAGCTCTCAACTACCGAATTAAACCTTCTGAAGTATCTTGTTTCACATGAAGGTAAGATGATCTCAGAAGACGATATACTCACCAAGATTTGGGGAATAGAATATGTGGATTGCGTAACAAATCTGCAGCAGTATATTCGTCACCTGCGTGAAAAACTTGAGGATAATCCCGATAACCCGGCAATAATTGTCCAGGAAGAGAACGGTTATAAAATCGCCCAAAATGCGGTCGAGTATATATAAAAGTTGAGAATAAAAATATGAGTTTTATTAACGTGAGGGACCGGATATGAGTCAGATTCTCTTTCTTTCAAGCGATTCCGTCTTAAAAGAGAAGAACGTCGAGATCCTGCAACAGAGCGGCCTTGATGCAAACGGAACGTCGGGGTGTCTTGACGGTCTGGTGATGATGGACAAAACCAATTACGATGTCATAATAATTGACGATGAGCTGTCCGATGTCAGCGGTTATGAAGCGTGTCTCAAGATCAGGCAACAGCAGAGCGCATTGATTGTTCTTCTCGGAACCATTCCGGACTCGGATGCATGGTCTCGTGTTGAGGAACTGGGTTTTGACCTTTATTTACGCAAACCCATCAGCCCGAGGGAGTTGCTGGCGCGCATCAAAGCATTGCTGAGACGGCCCGGCACTGAGGGCGCCGCTGAAGAGGCGGCTGCGAAGCAGGCGGCGCCCGCTGCCCGGGAAACAGTTGTTAGACCTCCGACCAGGTCAAGGCCCAAGGAGAAGGAAGCGGGTGCGCCGGTACGTGCACCGGAGCCTGCTGCCCGCGGGCCGGTATACAGCCAGCCACAGCCTGCACCGGTCAGACCTGAAATGGATGCCCAACCACAGGCGGCTTCGGGACAGGAAAGGATAATCATCAGGCCTCGGCCAGAGCCCCAGCAGTACGAAGCTCCTCCGCAGCCACAGGCGCCACCTGTACAACAGCCATATGTGCAACCACAGGCATATGTACAGCCGGCCCCGCCTATGCCTGCAGCACAGGTTTACCAGACACCGGAGTCGTTGGAGCAGCCGGTCGTGATAGTACCCAGGCCGGCAGCGCCGCCTCAGATGCGGGAGCAAGCACCCATAGTGGTACCTCCGCTTGGGCGCGATATAAAAAAGCAGCCCTCACCCATCGTGATTAATCCTCCGGCACAACAATCTGCTTACGTGGCCAAGGCGCAGCCTGCTCAGGAAGATGCTGGTGCGGCAGTTCTCGAGGACGCGAGAGTCGTCAAGCTTGTAGATGCGCTGGTAAGCGGTAAACTTCCTGATATCAACCCTGTGGTCGATTTCAGTTATAAAATGGGATTCGCTTATCCGACAGTTAGCAGCCTGCTTGATACTTCCGAGATTGACACGCTAAACATTCTCGAATCTCTCGCCGATAATGGCATATTGCTCAAGCAATCGTATGAAAAATTTTATGTTGACCCTGACGGGCTATTTCAACTTGTTCCTATTGAAAGGTGCCCGCGCTGTGACTCGTCCAACATAATTAAAGGACAACTTGTCGAGCATTTTTCCTGTGGATACGTGGGGCTTGACAAGGATTTTAAACAGGATAGCAGGTACGTCTGCCCGAAGTGCCGAAAGGATTTAAGATTGATCGGCACCGATTACCGCAATGTCGGCATCCATTACAGGTGCCAGGATTGCACTGAGGTCTTTACTGTACCGGTCGTGAAATGGCGCAATATGAAGACACGTAAAATATGGGCTTCCGAAGAGCTGAAAGAAGTTGAGGCATATTCGTACCAGTTCAGCCCCGATAAAAAGGGGTGGCTGGAATTCCAGCTTAAACCTAAGACGCAGCTTGTCGATTTCCTGAAACACCAGGGCTATCAGGTCCACGAGCTGGCTCAGCTGACGGGACGTTCGGGTGCAGTGCATACCGTGGATGTGCTTGCCATCAGGGACGATATTATCACCAAGATCAATCTCGGTATAGGTATACTTGTTGCACCATCGGGGGAACCGGAAGTTGGGCTTGAATCGCTTTTCAGGTTCGATACACGGGCTTATGATATCGGGATAAACTATAAAGTGGTGATAGCCATTCCCAAGCTTGGGCAGGAGGCATTGAATTTCGCCGGCCGGCAAATGATCAGAGCATTTGAAGCTAAAACTCTGGCGACGGTGGTTGCAGATATCACTCACCTCGACCGTTCCAATATCGGAATGCAGAGCAGGGTGGAAGCGGGAGCAAACCATTCCGGTTCGGTGGCGGCCAATGCGCGTGGCATCATCGTGAGGTTCCTTCGCAATAAGGGGTATGAAGTATATGAGAGGGCACTGATTCTCGGCAAATCAGGTATCGAACATATTTTCGATATTTTTGCCAGGCGTGATGATAAGATAGTGGTACCTACGATTGCGATCGGCATCGGCAGCGAAACCGGTCAGCCGCTTGGCCTGGATGAATTGTCGAAGTTCGATGCCGCGGCCTTTGATGCAGGTATCCGCAACAAGGTTTTCCTGGGTTTTTCGGAGATAAGCACACAAGCCAAACAGTTTGCTATGCAACAAAAAATAGACATTATCGAGCAGCAGGACCTGCGAAAACTGACGTGATTGTCTCTAATAGTCTGGTTGGTATACTCCGCGCATCGCGGCCCATAACAGCTGAGTAAAATGAAAAACATTGCCGTTTTTATTGTCGCAGCCCTATTTTTGATATTGCTCATGGGCATATTTTATTTTATGCCCGTCGAATCAGTTTGGATTGCGCTGGGCGCGCTGGCTATCATCGTGATATTCCATTTTCTGTCCAGGCTGGTGAAAGGCAAACAGTCCAGGGAGTCAAAGCCAAGCCAGTGGCAGAATCTCACGTCACTGCTTGTGATCTTTACAATTATATTCATAATCTTCGTGGTAACCCTGTGGGATGTGGTCCCTTCGGCCCTGATATATGTGCTCCTGGTTTCTTTGATATTTACCATGCTGATCAATTTCCTGACCGTACCCCTGGCGATTTTCCATAAAATAAAACAGAAAAAAGAGGTATTCCAGCCAAGCTCCTATAAACCGCGTGTCAGCATCATTGTACCCGCATATAACGAGGAAAAAGTGCTGGCAAGGACACTGGAAACCCTTATCGAAGCTGATTATGCCAATAAAGAGATCATTGTGGTCGACGATGGGTCAAAGGACAATACTTACTCCGTGGCCAGTGAATTCAGTCGGCGCGGTGTTAAGGTGGTACGGCGTGTCAATGGCGGGAAATTCGCCGCACTGAATACGGGTATTGCTATATGCTCGGGTGAAATCGTAATGACCGTGGATGCAGACAGCATGATCTCACGCGCCGCCATAACCGAGATGGTCAGGGGCTTTGAGGATCCACAGGTGGCGGGCGTAGCAGGGAACCTGAAAGTATTTAACCGTAATAATTTACTGACCAAGCTGCAGGCGCTGGAATACATCGTACAGATTCAAATCGTCAGGAGAGCCTTTGAGAATTTCGGTTCACTAACTGTGGCGTCAGGCGCTTTCAGCGCTTTTCGTAAGACAGCTCTCGAGGAAGCGGGATACTATGATCCCGACTATCTGCTCGAGGATTTCGACATAACGATCAAGATGCTTAAATCGCACCAGATACTGCACGGTAGTAACGAGGCAGTATGTTACACGGAAGCCCCGGAGACTTTACGCGACGTCTATCGCCAGCGCCTGAGCTGGTTCCGTGGTGATTTTCAAAATTTCTGGAAACATCGAGACGCCTTCTTTAATCCAAGGTTTGGAATTATGAGCAAGCTTACGTTTCCGTACATGCTGTTATCCATGACACTGGTGCCGTTTGCCAGCCTGCTTGTTATGGTAACTTCGGTCATAATGATAATCGATGGCGAATGGATGACTCTGGTGCTGGCCTTCGCCCTCTTTGCCATGTTGCAGTTGCTGCTGTCCATAATTGCTATACTGGTGGCCGATGATGATCTCAAACTGGCGCTGTATTCACCTCTTTTCATTATCGGATATAAGCAGTTTCTTGATTATACAATGATCAAGGCTCTGATAGATATAATCGTAGCCGGTGGCACCTATCTCAAGCGTGAGAGGGTTTCCAGGATCGGTGACGCTCCAAATAGCCAGCAACCTTCGCCCTCAGGCGCTTTGCTTGAATTACAGGCCAAGCCTTCCAAGGGAATGAAGACAGGTAATTAACTGATCCCGCATCGTTCGGCTCAGGTAGTTACGCGGATAAAAAACAGTTTCAAGATCAATATAATGAGTGATATTTTTGAGAAGTATAAGGGACTGCGTGTCCTGGTAACAGGGGGAGCAGGATTTATTGGATCGCACCTTGTGGAAAAACTGATTGACCTTGGGGCCCGTGTGTCTGTTATCGATACCATGCTGTGCGGCAACAAGATAGAAAGCCTTGAGAGGCGCAAGAATCTGTCGATACATCGGCTGGACGTCACAGATATCCGGGCTATTGGGCCATTATTTAAGGGCCAGGACATGATTTTCCACCTTGCGGCAGTAGTGGGCGTGGAGGAAACGCAGGATGAACCGGTCAACCTGCTCAATGTTGAAGTAATTGGCACGGCCAATGTCATTTCACTGGCGGCTAAGAATAAGATCAAACGCTTTGTATTTGCGTCTTCTTCGGAGGTTTATGGCGATTCAACTAAACCTATGGTCGAGGAAGGGCCGTTTAATCCCAAATCCACCTATGCCTTGACCAAGTTGATGGGCGAACATTTCTGTATGGCGTATTATCAGAAATTTGGCCTTGAGTACACAGCGCTACGTTATTTCAATGCATATGGGCCGCGCCAGGATGGTCGTTTTGTATTGTCCCGCTTTGTTAACAGGGCTTTAGCGGGACAGGAAATCATTATCTATGGGGATGGGAACCAGACACGTGATTTTACATATATAGAAGACACCATTCATATGTCGCTGCTGGCCGGCATCAAGGATGAAGGTATTAACCAGGTGTTAAACTTCGGCACAGGAAAAGATGTATCTATCAATATGCTGGCGGATATGGTGTTGACCTCCCTCAATCTAAAGGGAAAAATAAAAACATCATATGTTAATTATGACCGTCGCAGGTCGTTGGAGATCGAGGTATTTAATCGGATAGCCGACACGACCAAAGCTGAAAGGCTGCTTGCGTATAGACCCGTTACAGGTCTGGAATCAGGTCTGCAGAAATATATAGACTGGTATAAAAACCGAAAGTAGCAGTCGCAGTTATATTGATAAAGGCTATTTATCGCCGGTTTTGTAGCGGTACCATTGCTCGAAAGTCATTATCGTCGCAAAAGACTTACACCATTTGATAATGGCATCCACTTTTTCAATCTTGGCCATGTCCGGCTTACCGTATTTATCGACAAAACAATCGGGATGGAGTCCAATGGCGACCACTCCCAACGCATTCATCGTGGTGCAGATAGTGATTCCACTGTCGTTATACTCTATTGATTCGCCCCAGGCGTCTACATAGATGCAGTAGCCTTTCTGTTTCATGGGCTTGTCCAGATCGATAATATCGGTCCACTTGCAGTTGTACCAGCCGCACATGTCGGTTGCCGTGGGGATCCGGTACATGCCATTGTCCAGATCAGTGTGGCAGTTGTAATCAACCGGCTGCAATGACGACGGACAGGGTTCAACCGATCTGTGCACCGAAAACACTTTATATCCGGCATCCTGTATCGCTTTATATCCGAGTTCATCGTAAAAATCTGTAGGAACTGTGAAAGATACGGGATTGATGCCGAAGTATTTTAAGAATTTACAGCGCGCCTGTATCAACTTGAATTTTAATTCTTCATAGGATACCTTGGCTTTTTCTGCCTCAGCCTTGGCGGCGTACACGTTTATGCACGGATTTTCCTCAAGATGCGTAAGGTAGTTTTGTTTGATATCCAGTTGATAAAAAGTCCAGTCATATCCGTGAACACTGATACCCACCACATTATCATCAACGTATTGTTTTAACCAGGGCATCTCATATGATTCGGTGCCGTCAACATTGGAGACCACTCCGCAATCCAATGGCACGCCGTTTCTCTGGAAAAGCTTTATTATTTCCTGCGCCACCTCTTCACGGTAGCCCTTGGCAACATCGTCCAGCCTGAAAATGATTACGGGTCCTCCGTTGTAAGGCGGAAGCGGCCGCTTGACACCGATAGTATCCGGGGGGCAGCCGGTGACATACTGGTACCAGTTCTCCAGCGTAGTGATATCTCCAAGCTCTCTGTAGGACTTAACGAGGTCTGACAGCTGTAGCAGTTTTGCAGGATCAGTCTTATTATTTACGTCCAATACCGATGTCACGGGTAATTCGATAACGGCAACTCCGTAGCTATTAATATTTTGTTTAACCGCATCGTACAATAGAGTGGATGTATCGGATTTTTGCGAGAGGTCGACCTTGCCAACTACAGGCAAACGATAAAGGCCTCCGGCATCTATCTGACCCGACCAGTTCACCGGTTTGGTCGAAGGCTTGAGGACATCCGAACCACTGTAACTGATAACCTTGAAGCCGCTATCCTGCAATGCCTTGTAGTTGGCCTCATTGATAGCCGTAGCCGGCAGCAAGCAGGTATAAACCGGTGAGCCGAATATATATTTAAGTTGATCACGTATTAATACAAGGCCGGCTGTAAATACTTTGTATTCATCGCCGGTTGGTGAGACCTGAGCATCCAGCCACGTAACGGAATGACCGTCAATGCTTGCATCGATGATACCGGCATCTGAGAAGTAGGTCAGTTCCTGGATGTTTTCATTCAGGCCGTAACTCTTGGCGGGGGGTTTTACAGCAATATCAAGGGATACATCGTTTTCCGCGAATACACGAATGATCTGGTCCACGGCATCGATGAGTTTATCATCATTGACCTGATCGAGGACGAAAATGACCGCACCTCCGCCTTCGTAAGGCGGTGTCTGCAGCTTTCTTGTGTGTGCCGCCGGGGTTGACTGCGAAATCGCCGGTATTACATCAGGTGTGGCAGGAGCAGCGGCGCAGCCTATAGAAAGCAGCAAAGCCAGACATAAAAAAAGGTTGGTCAATCGCATTGCCAGTGAGTTCATGTTGTTATCATAAGACCTTGATACCTTCGAAGTCAAAGTGTGGCGTAGAGCGCTCTGGCGGCCTCGATGAGCTTGGGGTCAGTCGTATATTGCAGGCAAAGCTCAATGTCGGATTTCGCCTGGTCATAATTGTGCAGGTTCTTATGTATTATGGCCCGGGTAAAATAGGCCCAGGCAAAATCGTATTGAAGCCGTATGGCCTCGTTTATATCGGCCAGCGCTTTATCGTACAAGCCCTTACCGTTGTAAGCCCAGGCACGGTTTGCCCAGGCCGCTGACAGCTTGGGATTTTTGGCTATGGCGGAATCACAGTCCTCTATGGCCAGGTCCCATAGACGCAGATTATTAAAGGCCCAGGCGCGCGTGATGTCAGGAAGCGCAAATTCGGAACTCAGATACTGAGATTTCGTAGCATCTGCAATGGCAAGGCGGTATTCTTCCTTTAAAATATATCCGCGTGCCCGCATGTTGTAAGCCAGGGCGGATTTGGGATTCAGTTCGATGGCCTTATTGCAGTCATCCATACCCATCTGCCACCAGTTTTTAGTGAAATCGTAAGGATATTTCTCAAAGTAAGCCCAGGCGCGTTGAGTATATGCGCCCGGCAGGTTTGGATTAAGCTTAATGGCGGTATTGCAGTCATCTATGGCGAGGTCGTAATTGCCCCTGGCTGTCTGTGCCCAGGCATGGTTCACGTAAGCCGTGGCAATCCTGGGATCCAGACTTATCGCCGTGTTGCAGTCCTCAATAGCCTTTTCATAAACAGCGGTCTGGTTGTACACCCAGGCCCGGTTGACGTATGCCAGCGGCAGCGTGGGATCGAGTTCAATAGCTTTATTACAATCGGCCATCGCATTTTCGTAGTTGCCCATCTCGTTATGGTTCATAGCCCTGAATATATAGGCCATGGCCCTGGTCGGCTCGGCGGCGATACCGTCGGTACAGGCGAGTATCGATTCCTTGAACTCGCCCAGGCCGTAGAGCGCCCAGCCCTTATTGATGTAACCCAAGGCAATCTTGGGATTCAACTCAATGGCCTTCAGTGAATCAGCCAGCGCCAGTTGATATTGGCCTTTTTCATTATAGGCAGAGGCGCGCGTGGTATAGGCTAATGCGATGGTACTCTTCTTGTTTATAGCCCTGGTGCAATCCGCGATAGCAAGATCATATTCACCTATCTGGTTATAGGTTAAAGCCCTGTTGATGTAAAAGAAAGGCTGGTTTGAATCCATGCTGATCGCCTTTGTATACTCGGCGATAGCCTTATCCCACTGCTTTTCAGTGTATAATTCATTAGCTGCTTTATAGTGATCGACGGCGCGCTCAAAGATAAAGCAGGACAGGGAAAGAGCTGAAATACAGATTAAAATAGCAATAGCGGCGATTTTATTCCAGATGGTATTCATTAACCTTATCCAACATCCTCTGTATTAATACGGACTGATAGTGAATTACTTATAAGCCTTCCACTTCCATTTAAGTTCCGGCAATTGCTGGCAATCCGTGCTGGTGACGTATATCTGTTGTCCTGAGGGTAAGATATTACTCGCTATCACTTTACCATTGACGGTGACTTCCGTCATCGTCCATTCAGCATGCTTATTGTTAATGCGTCCCTGGTGCCAGCAATTATAAATGTCACTGTTGGTATCCTTGTTGCGATCGGTTATTTCCCATTCAACAAATTTGTTCGGATAATGGCTCCAGCCTTCATATATCGGTTCGATCGTAGTATTATCGGTACTGATGCTGGGCCAGACGATCGTTCCGTCTGCTGTCTTGACGATTACCAGAAATTTTTGAGATACCTCATAGCATCCGTCGGACGCTCTTAACGTATACAGCGTGGTTGCCTTTGGTGATATGGAGATACTTTTGCTGTCCACGCTGATACTTCCAATGCCTGGATCGATTGAAAGAGAAGTAGCGGCGACTGTTTTCCAGGAAAGGACTGTCTGCTCGCCCAGTATTATAGTTTTAGGTTGCGCAACGAAAGACGAGATGTCAAGTATGACACAGGTAATGTTGTCTGCGACCGGAGGATTAGCTGGGTTGTCTACCGGCTGCGGTAAGTCATCTACGCTACAGGAAGTGCCAACTAATAACAACAACGATACCATCAGTGATATAGTCAGTAAAGAGTATCGCCGTTTCAGCTTAAACAACATATCGCATTATATACGATCTATTATCCGGATATATTAGTTCTATTATAGCGCCCCTTCATTGTTTTGGGAATACGGTAGATGCAATTTTTACTTTTCTTTGAATAAATAGTTAAATCATGCCAAAATAATCTGGCTTATGCCGACAATACGGAACGTACATGCAAAGGGAAGCAATGACGAAAGATAAGGGAACAAAGCCGGTTGACCATAGTAAGGCCAAGGAAAAATCCATTCTTTTGGGCCTGCTGTTGGGGATATTCGGGCTTATCACCGGCATAATTGCCGCAGTCATAGCCAATTCACTGACCCTTGAATCGGAGATCCTTAAGAATATAGGTCTGGTTACCGCGGTATTTCTATCTTACCTCAGCATCAGGAAGGTCAACCGCGGCAAGACAGAGGGGTATAACTATGGTTACGGTAAGCTGGAAAGCGTCTCCGGGCTTATCGTGGCGGTGGTGCTTGTCATATCGCTGATAATCGTGATCGGGCATACCATCGAGAGGTTTCAACACCCGGTGGAACTGCATGCGGGTGGTGTTGACCTTGCCATCGTGTTCTCGGCCGTGGCGCTGTTAACCAGCGTCTGGCTGTGGCGGCACGATTACCACCTGACCAAAGAGGAATATTCTCCGGTACTGGAGTCGCTCTGGCGCATGTACCGTTTTAAAACCATTGCGTCCGTACTGGTTATAATTTCACTGGTGCTGAGCGCGCTATTTAATGATCAGCCGTGGGCCAGCTATGTAGACCCGGTTGGCTCTGTCATCATCGGACTTTTCATCGTCCAGTCCATATACAACATCAGCACGATGTCTGTCTACGACCTGCTGGACCGAGCATTGGAAGAGTCTCTCCAGATCGTTATCCTCAGGGAGCTGGCACATTATTTTGAAGAATATGAGGCCATTCACGGGATACGTTCAAGACGATCGGGGGCCAATGTTTATGTTGAGATCTTTCTGGAGTTCGACGGCGACAGGAAAATGTGCGAAGTGCAAAAGGTGATTAACTCTATCAAGTCCAGCCTTGAAAGCAAGATCAGCGGAAGTGAAATTGTAGTCTCACCTGCTACAACGGCCGTAGCGTGATGGTCCAAACTGATCTCAGGTAAATACATAATGGACAATAAACAGCAGACGGCAGGCATGGATGAAGACACACTCACCATAGAGAGTGCAGTCCTGGAAGATATACCGGGGATTGTAGAATTTGCGGTTAACTGGTTGCAGCAGCGGAAGTTGGACGAATATATTTTTGCTATAGAGACAGCTGTTGATGAAGCGAGTACCAACGTGGTCAAGCATGCCTACGGCGGCAAGGGCGGTTTTTTCCAGATTTCGTGTGCGCTGAACGGCGACGATATCATTGTTACTATCAGGGATCACGGTAATAAATTTGATCCCGGCTCCGTCCCGCTGCCGGAAGTGGACAGCCGGCTTGAGGACCGTAAAGCGGGCGGCCTGGGTATATACATGATGAAGAAGATGATGGACCGGGTTGATTACAGCTACAGTGAAGCGGAAGGTAACCGGTTGATGCTGGTTAAAAGAACTACCATTTAAGCCGTTTTATCAGACGCAGGATTAGCCGATAATGATATCTTTCAGCGCGCGCTTGGGCACGTGATGTATGGCCTGGCTGTCCCGCCAGTATTTCACGTCGCCGTCCTGAACCAGCGGATCGATCACGACCTGCTCCCTGGGTTTTCCAATGGCGATAACCAGCAGTATCTCATATCGTGAGCTGATATTAAGCGCCTGTGCCAGGTCGGTCTTGCGTATCGTGGCTATCATGCATCCACCCAGCCCTCTTTCCGTGGCGCCAAGCAGAATGCTCTGTGCGGCGATCCCGTGGTCCCATACCACATTTTTGCTGATCTCCGTGTCTCCCAGCATGACGATGTAGGCCGAAGGCCTCTCCCCCTCGGGGGGCCCACTCCAGTCCTTCAGGTAGCCTGCCCATCCGATGTTTGCGAAGATAACGGCATTCCTGGCCGGATCATTGGATAATATATATTTAAGAGGTTGCAGGTTCATGGCAGATGCAGATAGTCTTCCCAGGTCAACCAGTTCTTTAAGGGTATCGAGGGAGACCGCAACGTCCTGATAATAGCGGCGGTAACTGCGGTTTTTTTGAACGAGTTCTTTAATGGTCATATTTCCTCATCCTCTATATAAAGCTGTCTGTAATCATTGTGGACCGGGGTAGCCCGGCAGAGAGTTCAGGCGTGTTTCAGCGCTACGCCTTCAAGTACGTTGGCGACATCTTCGCACATATCGGTGGCGCTTTCCATGTGTTCGTATATTTCGCGCCATTTAATGATATCTGCGATATCGTTTGAATCCTCAAACAACTCCTTCAGCGCCGTGCGATAAATCTTGTCCGCCACGTTTTCCAGCCTGTTTATCTCCACGCAGCTGTTGAGGATTTTCTCAAGGTTGGCATTATGACGCCTGAGGCTGGGCATCACATGTTCCACCTCGGTAGTAATCTGGACCAGGATATCTGCAAGCTCACGTGCCCGCTTACCGGGTTCCCTGACCTTGTAGAGAACCATGGTATCGGCCGTTGCCTGGATGAGGTCGGTGACATCGTCCAGAGAGTGAGCCAGCATGCCGATATCCTCCCTGTCGAAAGGTGTTATGAAGGAACGGTTGAGCTGAAACATAATCTCATGAGTTATGGTATCACCCTGATGCTCGATTCTGTCCATCTCTTCCAGTTTCTGGTCGATGCAGTCCCAGCTGTATATCAGGTCCTTCAGACTTTCGGCTGCTTTGACCATGTTCTTTGAACTGACCTCAAAGAGATCGAAGAACTTGTCGCCTCTCGGCATCAGGTTTAATTTAAACATTTTAACGGAGCGATTATAACACAGGCCTTGAAATTGATGTTATCGTCCGGAATCCCTGTAAGAGATGACTATTTAAAGATTGTGAATCTACCGTTTTTTACGATTTGCACTACGGCGGGGTGAACAGGTTCCCTGTCCGACGTGAAGCTAAAAGATCCCATAGGGGTAGTAAAATTGGATATACCGGCCAGCGCGTCCCGTATAGCCAGAGGTTCAGAACTGCCCGCGGTCCGTATGGCGTTGGCCAGCAGCCAGGTGCCTGTATAAGCCTGAGCGGCAAACTGGTCCGGCTTGATTCCGTAAGCTTTCTGATAGGCCGAGATAAATTCCAGGTTCCTGGGGTTGATGCTGGCGATATTCCATGCAGTACCCGCCATCACTCCCTCGGCATAGCTTCCAGCCTGTTTGATGACGTCGGTCGAATTGAATCCATTGCCGCCGATTATGATACCGGTGTAGCCGAGGGACCGCGCCTGTACTATGATGGCCGCAGCTTCTTTGGCCAGCGCGGAAACGAGTATTGCATCGGGGCTTTTTGCTATGATCCTTTCAAGCTGGGGCTTAAAGTCTGTATCGCCACGGTTGAATGTCTCGTCCGTCATTACTTTCAGACCGTTCTTCACTACGGCATCCTTAAAGGCCTGGTATCCGGCTATGGTATAGTCATCGTCCTTTCCCCACAGGTAGGCGACTTTCACCACGCGCAGCTGACTGGCAGCAGCTTTTATGGTGCCTCCGATGACCGTTGATTCGGGGAGGCTGCAGCGGAATATATAATCGCCCATTTGTGTTATACCCGGAACTGTGTTGCTTACGGCTATCACCGGGATACTGTGATCCTGCGCTACCGGGTCAGCCTTGAAAGCCTGTGAAGACAGTGTAGGGCCAATAATGGCCGAGACGTTGTCAGCTTCGATCAATCTGGTTATGGCGGAGACTGCCGTGTCTGCCCCGGGTCCGGCATCTGCAACGACAATCGTGAGCCGTTTGCCTGTGCCGAGATAGTTGCTAACGTTGACCTCGCTTACGGCCAGGTCTACTCCCTTTTTTTGAGCTTGACCGTAGGACGTTGCAATGTCGCCGCTTAATCCCAGTAAGGCCCCGATCTTAACCGTCTCCGGTTCGGCTTGTGGTGGTGACTGCGGCTGAGGCATGGAACAGGCCGCCGCCAGCATAATTAGGATGAGGGCTAAAGTTACTCTAAGCATTTCAGGTGTTTTAGTCGAGGTCGATCGGCTCCTTGCAGCTGCGGCAACGCTTGGCTCCACGGAAGGTCGCAGCGCCGCAATGAGGGCAATTATAGCGCTTCTGTTCCTCCTGTATCCACCGTTCAGTGCCGATTTCCCGCCATCTGGGGACGCATCGCAAGATGACCTTCTTGCCGACGGGAACGGGGAAATTATCGATGAATCGGCAGGGGAACTCGTTACACTGGTGGCATCCTTCTATATTTTTGTCAAAGCAGCACGACTTGATCGGGCAGATCCGGCAGTATCCAAAGACGCGCTGAGAGAGGCAGCCGTCGCATACTATGTCTTCGGGTTTGGCGCCGTAAATCGGAGCCAGCTTCTCTTTGAATTTATCATTGTTGTCCCTGCTCGCTATGTGGATTCCACAGACCCCGCAATACAGGCCGCATGGCGCTGCAAGCTCCTTATTAACGGCCATGATATGATACCCCCTCTGATTAATTGTGCCTGATTATACGCTGCGTTAGCTGGCTAAAACAAGCGGCACAAGTATAATTTGTTGATACAGTAGTCCTGTTGTAGAATTGCCATAGCAAAAATTCAGCGTGTTCAGACTGATTAAGGAGGGTATTGATATGAAGTCTACCTGGGGATGTGTTCTGGCTGCCGTAGGTGTCATAGTACTCGGAGCCATAATCATTGCAGTCTCCCTGGTCGGTATGTATAACGGCCTGGTGACCAAATCACAGGCCGTAGACGCCCAGTGGTCGCAGGTTGAGACACAGTACCAGCGACGTTATGACCTTATCCCGAACCTTGTGAACTCTGTCAAGGGCATGATGACACAGGAACAGGCCATTTTCCTGGCCATAGCCGATGCGAGAACCAAGTACGGGGCTGCTCAAACAGTCAATGATAAGGCTGCTGCGGCCGGCGAGGTTGAAACCGCACTTGGCCGCCTGCTTGCCGTTATGGAGAATTACCCTGACCTCAAGTCCAGCCAGAACGTTACTCAGTTGATGGACGAACTGGCAGGTACGGAGAACCGCATCAGCGTGGAGCGAAGGCGATTCAACGACCTGACGCGGGAATATAACACGCAGATTAAGACTTTCCCCACTAATATGCTGGCCGGCATGTTCGGATTCAGTGAAAAGCAATACTTCCAGTCCGTCACCGGTTCCGATACTCCGCCGAAAGTGGAGTTTTAGTGCGGCGCCTGCTGACCTTCCTGTTAGGCACAGTCTGTCTGGCTGTTATGATGCTGCCCGCCGGCAGCATACCGGTATCGGCACAGAATTTTCCGAATCTTACCGGCTATGTTAACGATGACGCGGGCTTACTGTCGCAGCAGGCGAAAGCTGAGCTTGAATCCAAATTAGCCCAGCTTGAGAAAGATACAACCGCGCAGGTCTTTGTGGCGACTATAAAAAGCCTGGAAGGGGACAGCATAGAGGACTATGCCAACAGGCTGTTCGAGCAGTGGAAGATAGGGCAGAAGGATAAAAACAACGGCGTGCTTTTCCTGGTAGCCCTGGATGATCGCAAGATGCGTATCGAGGTCGGATACGGACTTGAGCCGGTGATCACGGACGGCCGCGCGGGTAGGATACGCGATGAAGATGTGTTACCGCTGTTCAAGAATAACGATTACGAGGGTGGCATCAAGGCTGGTGTCGCTTCAATTGAGAAATATGTCAGGGACGGCACACCCCCTGCGCCGCTCGAGGAAAATCCGGTGAAATCGATGTTCGGCGATTTTGTCTTCGCCTTTTTCATCTTGTCCATAATTACGATCTACCTGTCGGGTTTCATGGCGCGCAGCAAGAGCGTCTGGATGGGTGGCATCTGGGGCGCCATAGCGGGTGTAATTATGGGGCTTTCAATCGGAGGAATAGCCGCATTAATAGTCATGCCCCTGATATTCGCCGGGCTAGGCCTGGGGACAGATAGCCTGCTGTCCCGCAATTACCAGAAGCTTAAAGAAGCAGGAAAATCAACCGATTGGCACAAGACAGGGGGTGGTTTCTGGGGAGGCTTTGGCGGCGGGTCGGGAGGCGGTTTCGGAGGCGGAGGTGGTGGCATGTCCGGAGGCGGAGGAGCCAGCGGAGGCTGGTAGCAGAATATAACGAAGAGGATCCGCTCAGACCTGTAAGCGCCCCATTGTTAAGGCGTTATATATCGTTTTAATAGGCGCGCGGCAGGCCGAGTTTGAATTGTCCGATAACATTCTTTTGTATTTCCATGGTCCCGGCAGCGCTGAACCACCCCATATTGACCATGTACAAATTCTGGCAACGTCCGTGCAGTCTGGCCCACCTGGAATCGGGGCTTACCTGAGAATATGCGCCCAGGATATCGAGCCCGGTTTTAGCCATGTTGTCGGTGACGATATTGCAGATGAGTTTGTTCCTGGCAGCCTCGTAGCCCGGCATTTTACCCGTGCTCATTTTCCACATGATCTCCAAACCGAATAGGCGCAGCGTTTCAAGCTCTAAGGCGCGCTCGGCCAGCTTATGGCGCACCACCGGATCGGTAGACATAGGTCTACCTTGATGGTTGGTATCTTTGGCATAGCGGACAAGCAATTCCAGAATGCGGCGTCCAACACCTAAAACGTGGGGCGCCAGAGAGAGCCTCTCGATTGCCAGGGCGGGGATCAACATATAAAAGCCCTTATTCTCTTCCCCCACCAGGTTTGAAGCCGGCACCCTTACATTGTCGAAAAAGACCTCGTTGAAACTGTGAATACCGGATAGATTGATGAGAGGCCTGGTAGTAATGCCCGGGCTCTTCATATCTACGATGATAATACTCATGCTTTTGTGGATCTTGTTTGACGTTGGATCGGTTTTACATGCCAGCCAGCACCAGCGAGCGCGGTGGGCGCAACTCGTCCACACTTTCTGCCCGTTGATAATATAGTCGTCTCCCGACCTGATCGCGATGGTCTTGATCTTATTATAGTCGGAGCCAGAATCAGGTTCACTGTAAGCGGTGCACCATATCCCATCGGGATCCCCCGAGGCTATCAGCGGCAGGTATTTCTGTTTTTGCTCTTCGCTGCCGAACAGCATAAGGCTGGGTCCGTTGATGCCTGTACCGGATATGCCCATGCTGGTGCCGGGGATCTCATAATAGCCTGCCTCTTCAGAGTATACGAATTGTTCCCAGTAAGACGCGCCCATGCCGCCGTATTGTTCCGGCCAGTTCATACAAAGCCATTTTTTTTGTGCAAGCTTCTTGGATATGGAAAGTGAAAATTCCCAGTCCTCGTCCGCGCTCTCTTCCTCAAGCATGGCGGTGTGATAGGGTTTTCCCTCTACCTCAGCAAGGGCAAATTTACGTATCTCCTTGCGCAGTTGATCCGTCTTATCACCAAGGTCGAAATCCATATGGTCCCTCCGATGCTCGATTATAGAATCCCGAAAGCCCGCTTCCTCAAAAGGCGTCTTATATTGTAGTATAATTTTTGTACTATTGATAGAGGTCAGGGCATGTCGTTAAGCATGTAATTGGATCACGGGAGATGATACATCAGCAGACAGAGAGAGGAGTGTAATCATGTCACAGGAACTGGGTAAAGTAGAAAAACCTGAAGTGGACAGCTTCAAGGATAGCAGAAAGATCTTGCAGGTGCCCCTGGTTTATGCGGGTAAAAACTCACCGGCGGAATATCTCGAGCTTTATGAGAAATACTGGCAGCAGGTCGATGAGATGGTGGCAAAGCTCGAAGCTAAATTGGGGCATGTGACGTTGATCTATCATGAAACGGTCAGTGAGGAGGGTGAAGGCGGTTTAGAGATGCTGAAGGAACTTCATCCTAAAAGTCATGGGATGATAACCAACCGCTGCGCGGAGTCCGCTTCCCTAAAGTGTATCGAGGTCAGCGAGTTGCTCGAGGAGACCATGGACTGGGAACGTTGCATGATGATCGGACTTATCAGCGAAAAAGTGGCCAAACAGGTTTACGAAGCCTACGGAGAAGCTTCCCGGAAACGCTACCAGTTTATCGGCAAGACCATCGATGAGACGCTAAAACCCGGTGATGTAGCCCTGCTTTTCATTCGAGAAGGGCATTTAGTCCAGTTCCCCCAGGATATCGACGTATTCATGGTGGCGCCGCCGGCCCTGGATGAGATACATCGCTGGGCGCGCGAGCGCGCTGCAAAACGGGATAAAGAGAAGGATTAGATTTCGGTCTTCATGTTCTCAGAGGTATTTTGCCAGCAGGCCTCTTCTCCAGGGACAATGCCTCAGCGGGGCAGACGTACATACATAGCCCGCAGCCAATACAGCGCGATTCGTCCCTCGTGAGCTTGCCTCCGTCCATTTTCAATGCATCCATCTGGCACCTTTCCAGACAGGCCTCGCAAGTTGTGCAGGCTTCATCGTCGATCTTGACCAGGTAACGTGCTATGACAGCCTGGCTGGGGACCGGAGACTTTTTATAGCCCTTGAGCGCTATACAATGACATGAGCAACAGTTGCACAGAATATTGGAATAGTGATCGGGCGTATCGGCGTATTGATGTATCAGCCCGGCCTTTTCTGCTTCATCCAGTATATGAAGTGCTTGCTCGACATTAAGACGTTTGGTTAATCCCTTTTCGATGGTGAATTGAGCGGACGATCCTAATATCATGCAGTTATCCATGGGTTTGGAGCATGGCCTGCCCCATTGTTCACCAAGTTGGCGGCAATGGCAGAGCGCAACACCGATATACTCACTCTGCTTGATCAGCTCTTTCATCTCCAAGTAGGGAATAATGGTGGACCGGCTCATGATCTCCTGCCCGACAGTTACTTTTCTGGTGGTAGACGTGGTATCGGTTACGATCGGGGCGCCGGATTTCCGAAGGCCCCACATCGCTACCAGGTATTGGCCGAGCAGGACATCCAGCTTTCCCAGATACTCCTTGTCATCGCGCCAGAATTGAAGCTCCATGGCGCCCGGGAAAAGCGGCAGGAGCTCGTAGAGCGTCTCTCCGTTTTCTTTTTTCGAATGTATCAGCGCCTTGTTTGCCATGGTCTCCAGGTGTTCGGCGATCTTCTCAGGATGGCTGCCCGGGATATCGGCTGAAATCTCACGGGCTGTAGCGAATTCGTAGGGCATGGCGCAGGCGATCTCTGCCTCGACGGGGCTGTACATATAAGCAACCATGTTAAAAAACTCGTCGCACTTGATACAGGGGACCAGAAAAGTGCTGCGTGAATTGAGTACGGGTATCAATTTTTCGTAGACAGGTTCAACCATTATCTCCTCCTATAATTTTGTTGATGCGTATCAACACTTTTGGAGCGGCGCCTTGCCGGCTTCCCTCGGTTCGAGATAGAGCGCATCGGTGGGGCAGGCCCACATGCAAATGCCGCATCCTATACAGCGTATCTCTTCACGCACGAGCTTGCCGTTTTCCATTTTCAGGGCTTTCATCCAGCACCGTTCGATACAGGCCTCGCAGCCGGTGCATTCCTTGTCATTAACATGTACCAGATATCGGGGATTGACCATCTGGCTGGGAGCCGGGGCGTTCTTGGCGCCCCTCAGGATAAAGCAGTGGCACCCGCAGCAGTTGCACAACAGATTGGTGAATTGGCCGGGATTGTTGACATAATTATGGACCAGGCCGGCTTCCTCAGCCTCGTCCAGTATCTTCAGGGCTGCATCCTTGGACAGTTGTTTGGTGAAACCGCGTTCGATCGAGAATAGCGCCGACTCCCCGAAGACCATGCAGTTCCCCATGGGTTCGGAGCTCGGTTTGCCCAGCAGGTTGCCCTGGTGCCTGCAGACGCAGGTGCCGGCCGCGATATGCTCGGTATCGAGGATCAGTTGTTTCATCTCCTTGTAGGGGATTACACAGGCGAGTTGCCGGACTTCCTTACCTACAGCAACTGTTCTGCCGGGAGCCGATTTTTCAATTTTAATGGGCTTGCCCGACATGAATTCTCTCTTAACAGCCTTGGAATAAGCGGCTAAAAGGGCGGCCCATTGTTTGCTGCGATCGTCGACAATCCCTTTCATGAGTTGGAACTCAATCAGGCCGGGCACGAAAGGCAACCCCTCGTAGAGTTTTTTACCGCCGGTTTCCTTGATATGGATCAGGCCCTTATCACCCATGCCATCGAGCTGTGTCGCCAATTTCCTGATGTCCTTCGTCCCGAGATTCGCCGCTATCTCTTCCGCTGTCGCATACTCTATGGGCATGGCGCAGGCTATTGCAGCCTCCTCGGGCGTGAACAGAAACTGGACCAGGTCGTAGTATTCCTGGCAAATAACCGAAGGCACGGTCGTCCCGCGCGCATTCAGTGCGGCGGCCAGCTTGTCGTAAATAGCATCAACCATTATCATCCTCCATGATTATTATTAACGTGGTCAGCCGCGCAGGGGAATTCTGCTGGCCGGCCTGGGCTCCAGAACGAGCGCATCGGTGGGGCAAACCCACATGCATATGCCGCAGCCGATACAGCGTATCTCGTCCCGTAGTAGTCTGCCTTCAACCATCTTGAGAGCATCCATCTGGCACCTCGGTACACAGGCCTCGCAGCCGGTGCAGTCATCTGCCTTTATCGTGACCAGGTACCTGGCGTTCACGGCTGAGCTGGGTGCGGGAGATTTGCTCGTCATGCGGGTGATCAGACACAGGTCCTTATAGCAGTTGCACAGCAGGTTAGTGAACCTGTCAGGGCTGTTGGCGAATGTGTGAATGAGGCCCGCTTCCTCCGCTTCCTCGATGCGCTTGATGGCCTCTTCCTTGGTCAGACGTGTTGTGAATCCCCTTTCCGCTGCAAATTTTGCCGACTCACCCAGCACCATGCAGTTATTGACCGGCTTGGACGAGGGTCTGCCCAGCAACGCGCCCTGGTGTCTGCAGATGCATGTTCCCACGGAGATATACTCCGTCTTCAACAGCAACTCTTTCAGTTCATGGAAGGGCACAATCGTGCTCTTATTGTCGATATCCTGGTCCACCTGCACCTTGCGGCCGGGCGCCGAGGATTCGAGGGGAGGAGCATCGGCCGACAGCATGGTCCTGATCATAGCTTTCGAATAGTCTTTCAATAACGTGGCGATCTTCTTGTGCCTGTCATCGACTATTCCTCTCATGAGTTGAAATTCGGTGATGCCCGGTACAAAGGGCAGGGCCTCGTACAGCTTTACCCCTTCCCTCTCGCGGATATGTATCAGCCCCTTGTCAGCCATGACATCAAGCTGTCCCTCCAGCTTTTTCAAGTCCTCGGAGGGCATGTTTACAGCAATCTCTTCAACACGGCTCAGCCCCAGCGGCATAGCCACAAAGATGGTGGCCTCTTCCGGAGTGAAGAGGAATCCTACAAGGTCGTAGAATTCATCACATTTGACGGCGGGGAAAGCAGTCGAACGAGCATTAAGGGCGCCCGCCAATTTCCCATAGACCGGATCAACCATCTCACACCTCTTAATATACTTTTGCACCAAATAATTTGTGTGCAGGATATTTGCATGCAGTCTATCAAGATGAGGTGGTGCTTGTCAAGCAGTGATTTATATGGATCGATAGTTGGGCGCTGGTGTCTTGAACAACCGGCTGGTTGAGATTAAAGGTTAGTGGCCCTGTTAAGGCACTGCTTCCAGCGGGCATTGACCCATTGCTGGAGCTCATCGATCTGCTCTTCGGTTATGGTCTTGAATCTGCCCTGAGACTTGAAGTACTCGCGCACAGGCTGCAGGTTGCCCCCTTTGCGGGCCAGTGATTCGCTGGCGGAGGTCAGCCTGAAGATGCCGTCCTCGATCTCGTAGAGGACGACAAGGCCGGTCTCGACCGCCATCTCGCCGAACTTAATGGTATCGCTAAAGGGGAACAGCCATCCCGGCGGGCAAGGTGTGTGTATGTGAATAAACCTGGTCCCTTCAATGGTTTTTGCCTTTTTAACCTTTTCGTAAAGGTCCAACGGATAGGAGGCTGAACAGGTGGCCACGTAGGGTAGTCCATGCGCCTCCATGATGGCCGTCATGTCTTTCTGATATTGCTGCTTGCCCAGAATCGGTGTGGTCCCCGACACAGCGCCCAGCGGCGTCGAACCCGAACGCTGGTTGCCGGTGTTCATATAACCTTCGTTGTCGTAGCAGATATACATGAAATCATATTGACGCTCAGCCGCGCCACTTAACGACTGTATGCCGATATCATGTGTGCCGCCATCTCCGGCGAATGCCAGAACGGTTATTCCTTTCCTGCCCAGCGCCTTGAGCCCCGCCACCAGTCCGGTAGCTGAAGCGCCGGTGGAAGCGAAAGGCGTATTAACGCAGGGTACGTTCACAGCGGTTATCGGGTACATACCATGCATGACGGTTGCACAGCTGGCAGGCACAGTGACAATGCACTGTCCCTCAAGAGCCTTGAGGGTGTGCCTGTATGCCAGGGAGAGAGCGCATCCCGGGCAGGTGCGATTGCCCGGCAAGATCCACTCTTTCTCAATCAGGTTAACGGCATTCGTTTTCAATTCAATTCTTCCTTAGATTTGGCAGATCCATTCGGGGTAATCCGGATTGGTCACCGTCTCTTTCAGGGATGATATGGCTTTCTTGGTAGCTTCAGCAAGCTCACGGGCTTTGACATCGCGGCCGCCCAATCCAACGATGAAATTCCTGATGGCGGCGTTGATATATGTGCCATAAAGCGCCGATTTGATCTCCGAACAGGTAGCGCCTTCCGAGCCGTAGCTGATATTTTTATCGAAAACCACGATCAGACGTGATTTACGCAGGGCCTGTACGACATCCTGCTTGGGGAAGGGGCGGAATACACGCAACCCCAACACGCCCACCTTGATGCCTTCTTCTCTCAGCATGTCCGCCGCCACGATCGCTTCAGAGGCCAGGCTTCCCATGGCGACGATCGTGATCTCGGCATCCTCATTACGCTCTTCCCAGAACATACATGCATAATCGCGTCCGAATATATCGTTGAATTCCCTTCCTGCCTGCAGGATTGTTTCCCTGGAGTTCTGAAGAGCTTCCTGCAGCAGGTACCTGAGCTCCATATAGCCATGGCAGAGCTTGCCGTCCACACCAACTCGTGGATTGGCCAGCGTAACCAGGTTATAGTTCTTGGGATTGTCCGGGTCCAGCGAAGTGTGAGGTTTATAAGGTGGCAGGTAGCGGTCCACGTCCACCTGCTCGGGTATATCGACCGGCATCTCGGTATGGGATAGTATATATCCGTCGTAGCAGACCATGACGGGCACATAAACGCTCTCGGCTATGCGATATGCCTGTATAATCGTGTCAAGTATATCCTGGTTGTTGCGGCAGTATATTTGGATCCAACCCGTATCACGCTGCGAGATCGAATCCTGCTGGTCGTTAAGAACATTCCAGGGCGCCCCGATGGCGCGGTTTACACAGGCCATGACAATGGGAAGACGAGCGCCGGCGGCCCAGTGCAGCATCTCGTGCATGTATGCCAGCCCGTGTGAGCTGGTGGCAGTGAAAGCGCGTGCGCCCACGGTGGAGGCCGAGGTGCATACCGCCATGGCGCTGTGCTCGCTTTCAACGGCGACATACTCGGCCTTGAGCTGGCCATCCTCCACGAAGTGCGAGAGCTTTTCCGTGAGTGGTGTCTGTGGAGTAATGGGATAAGCGGCCACTACCTGTACCCGGCTCATCTTGGCCGCTATCGCGGCTGCCTGGTTGCCGTCGAGGATATGCATGTTTGATTTTCTCTGTACTGCCATCTGATATCAGCTCAGTTTTTTTTCTTCGGGGACCAGGGTAATAGCCTGCACCGGGCATACCTGTGCGCAGATGCCGCATCCCTTGCAGTATTCCAGGTCTATAGTGGGTGGTATCGCCTTGGTCATGACTGCTTCGGGGCAATAGAGCCAGCAGAGGAAGCAGGTCGGCTTATTCAATTTTGAAGCCGTGCATCTCTTGTCGTCTATCACCGGAACGTGAGTGCGCCACTCGCCGGTGCGGCCCGCCTCGCCGATGCCGGGCGATGATTCGTCGCAGATGTGGTTACATTCCCTGGTACCCATGGTGAATATCCTATTTGCCTACTTTAGTTATCTCGTAAGTCTTATTTATCGCTGCCAGATTGATGTCCACCGTATTGCGGGAAAAACGTTCGCGCACAACCTTTTCCAGCGTTGGAATATCCACAATTTTCGTAGCTCGTACCAGTGCTCCCAATATGGCGGTGTTGACAATTACCAGCCCCGCTACTATCAACTCGAGGTCCTGACATACTTTGGTAGCGTCGGCGGTCGCGATGTTGAACTCCCCTTTAAGCCCGAGTTCCCTGGGCGAAAGAGGGGAATTTACCACCAGCCACCCGTTCTTGCCCAGGCCCTGGATGACATCCGGGTACTTGAGCAGGGTATGATCGAGCACAACTACTATGGCTGGATGCTCGACCTGCGATACGACCAGCACCGGTTCGCTGGATATCCTGGTTGAAGCGCTGACAGGCGCACCGCGCCTCTCTGCCCCGAAGGACGGAGCGGCGGTTACACCCTTGTAGCCTTTGGCATACGCTGCCTCCGCAATAATCTTGGCAGCGGTGATCGCACCCTGACCGCCACGCCCATGCCATCTGATCTCCAGCGGTTTATTATCGAGGGATGATTTCGAAGCCATCAGCAATTTCTCTCAAAGGTGAACAAATACACAACAAAGATATATGTTAAACCCTGTTCAAAGCCCATGTCAAACAATATCAAGGATGTGGAGAGAGGCTATTGCTTTTTATCTACGTTGGGTATAACGCAGATCAGTTTGACGGTCCGGTCTCCCTTATTGAGAATGCCGTGCATTTCATTGGCCGGGATAAAAATGGCATGCCCCGGCTTGAGCGGCGTCTCCCCATCCGTATGTTTGACCGCCGCAGGTCCTTCAAGTATAAAAATCTCATGCTCCCAGTCGTGCTGATGGAAGGGCGTGTTGCTGCCCGGCTCGATCTCAAAGACACGCATAATGAAATTGGGAGCACCCTCCTTCGGCCCCGCTACAACATGCATACGCACGCCGGCAGCGGCCTCCACAGCTTCGACTTCGCGGTAATGATGTACTTTCATGGACACCTCCAGTGATGATATTGAAGATTATAGCTTAAAAGAAGCGCGCGCCTTGAGCTCATCTTCATGTGTTATAAGCCATTTGCGATGTGCCCTCCAGCCCGGGCAATATTGCCCCACTATATCCCAGAATTTATTCGAATGGTTCATGTGTTTGAGGTGCGCCAGTTCGTGAATAACAACGTAGTCGATGATTTCTTCGGGCGCCATCAGCAATTTCCAGTTGAGTGTCAGATTACCGGCAGGTGAGCAGCTGCCCCAGCGTGTTCTCTGCCCACGTATGAAGATGGTGCTGTAGTGTAAACCCATAATCTTCTGGAAGCTGCCGGCCTTTTGCCTGAAGACATTTGCAGCCTGTTGCCGGTACCATTTCTCCAGAATTCCGGGTATAGCGCCGTCTCTCGCTCCGGTTAAGACCAGCAGTTTATTGCCATCCAGTACAGCCGAGGATGTTGCAGATTTTCCGGCACTGATGTTAATCTCGATCGGCCTGCCCATGAAATGCAGCTTATCGCCCTGGCCGAGCTCATGGGTAAAAAGTGGCATTTGAACCTCTTTGCTGTCCGGCAGGTGTTTGAGTATCCAGCGGGACTTTTGCCGCAGTATATCCGTGACCTGTTGCTGGGTGTACTTCCTGGGAACAACCACGGTCAGACCTGTTTCGCTGCGGACCTCGAGCCTGATCCCCCTGGTTCGCTGACTTTGCTTCAGCGTATACCTCACAGGCTTTCCCTGAAGGTCGATCTCTCCTTCCCCTATCAGGGCAAGGCGGCGGTTACGTTTGATCGGAATACTCATGGAATTTTTAAACCAGGCCTGGTAAACAGCTTACACAATTATAATTGATAACCGGATATAGGGTGGAGTAAAATTCAAATTCAATATAAGCTTGATCAGCGATACGGAATTATTTGCAGATGAAGTGTTTGATCCTCGCCAGTGGTTTCGGGACCAGGCTTTACCCGTTGACGATGAACCGGGCCAAGGCCCTTTTACCGTATAAGGGCAAACCTATGATCGATCACATCGTGGATAAGATACCCCCCGGCATCGAAATACTGGTCAATGTGAATATGAAGTTTGAGCCTGATTTCCGGGAATGGAGCGTGAGGCAGAACCGGGAGATCACTATCTGCGTTGAGAACGTCAGGTCGGAGGATGAGAAGCTGGGGGCCATTGGTTCGCTGAACTACTGGATAAAACAGAAGAATTTAACGGAGGACCTGCTGCTTTTCGGCGCCGACAATTATTTCGAGTTTGACCTGGCCAGCTTTTTAGCGGCATACGATGGCCGGCACGTTCTCGTGGCCGTATATGACGTAGGCCACCCTTCCAAAGCTACGCAGTATGGAGTGGTGAAGATCCAGGGCGACAGGATCATAGAGCTCGAGGAGAAGCCGGCCGCGCCTAAAACCAGCCTTGTGGCCACGGCCTGCTGGATATTGCCGCCCAGGGTATTTCCCATTATAAGCGCATTCTGCGAACAAGCCGTAAAGGATAACCTGGGATTTTTTATTACCCACCTGGTCGGCATCGACACCGTGATGGTTTACCCATTTAAAGAGCAGTGGATCGATATCGGCAATCTCGAGATATATCACGCGACGAAATGAGGGATATACTGTTTCGCCCTGCCGTTTATGATTGATGTAGAATACAGAATATACAACATTATAATAGTCCGTTGATCAGGGGGTACCATTATGGAAGACGTTGAAAACATGGTGAGGACCACCATCAGCCAGATCGAGAAGGTTCTCAGCAGCAAGACGGTCATCGGTGAACCGATCACCGTAGGTGAAACAACTCTCATACCGTTGCTTAGTATGGGTTTCGGTTTCGGCGCGGCTGGAGGGGCGGGAAAAAGTGATGCCAAACAAAGCGGTGACGGCCTCAAGGGCGGTGCAGGTGGCGCAGGTGGCATGAGGCCTATCGCCATAATTGTGATAGATAAGGAAGGGGTGCGCATAGAGCCTATCAAGAGCAGCGTGGCCGCGGCTCTCGAGAAGCTGGGTGACAAGGTCCCGGGTGTGGTTGAGAAGATCGCTGACAGGTGGGGCGAACGCAAGAGGGAGTAGTAACCGTTGGCCCTGCTCATCATCGCTCTTTCAGTACTTGCCATTATATTACTGCTGCTGGTACTACCGCTGGGGATCCGGCTGTCGGCCAGTTTCCATGGTGGCGCCGTCTTCAACGCGCGTATTCAATTCCTTTTCGGTCTTCTTTCGTGGGATTTGTCGACAGGACGCGCCCGGAGAGATAAACCGGCCAGACCTGTGGCTGAAAGAGAAGGCACATACCGGATATCCCGCGTGGTTGAAGCTGTCCAGGTCAAAGGCCTTGGAGACAGGATCAAACTGCTGATCAAACATATATTCCGGCGGGTGAAGGTACAGTCTATTCAATCAGATTTAAGAGTAAGCCTGGGAGACGATTATTATACCGGCATGCTGGCCGGGCTTCTGATACCGCCCGTTTTGTATTTAAACCAGAGGTTTAACGACGTAGTCTTGATTCAGCCCGCTTTTGAGGAAGACATGTTTCTGGAGGGGGATGTCTCCGGCGACCTGCAGGTGCGTCCCATCCACGTGCTGGTACTATGCCTGGACTTCGCACTCTCTCCTGAGTTTCGACAGGCGCGGCGGATCATTGCTGGAGGACCATGCAAAAAGAGGTAGTCACCTGCGAAGAGACGCGGGAGATTATGGGGGTGAAGCTGACGCCAGTAGTGAGGTCGATTTTGACACGGGTGGAGATCGGAAATATCGTCTCGTATTATGCTTCCAGGCAGCCGGAATACCTGCTGGTTGAATATCAGATGGATGTGCATGCGCTGAGGGCGAACGGGGAGGAGATCACTCTCCAGCAGGTTTACTCCGAATGTCCGGCAATCAGGGAAGATCTTGTTGAGCGTTTCCCTGATCTTCCGGCGCCGGGGAATTAGCGATGGCCACAGCGACCTGCCGCCTGTAGCGCGGCTTTCTCCTGAGATACTTGCGTTGTCCCGTGGTCCAGAGGGATGTGAAAAACTTGCCGTCGAGCTGATGTAAAAAGTCAGCCAAATTTATCAGGTCCCTCGATGCAGCGTTCTCGAAATAAGCCACTTCCACGTGCTTGCCCATATCTTTAACGACCTGTACCGTGTAGTTGAAGTCCGAATCCCCGCTGACCAGCACAGCCGTGTCATATGTGTTATTGGCGGCGAAGTACAGCAGGTCGGTGGCCAGCATCACATCTATACCGCGTTCAACCGGTATACCCTGTGAAAGCTTGGTAGTGCCCAACCTCAATTCCAGGTAGGGCGTCTTACGCAGCGTCTCCAAAAACTCCTGCTGCTCGCGGGAGCCTTCCGATCGCTGGCTGGACTCCTGCAGGACATTGTAGTAGTAGGTTCGTATGAGTTGCCTGCTGCCGCAAAGCTTCTTGGTGAACTCGCCGAAGTTGAGATCGAAGCGTTTGAAATTATTTTTCAGCGAGTGGTAAAGGTTGCTTCCGTCAATAAAAATGACCACTCTATCGTTCATTTATTACTCCTCTCGATATTACCCCGCCCCTGATATGAATAATGCGGTGAAATATACGTAAAAATTAATTGATATTTGTAGCAATTATACTTGAATTCCACGGATAGTGTATATCAGGGGACAGACGATGTTGATTTCTCGGTAACGGCCCAGAGCCTGTGCCCATCCGTGACATACTCGATATTGCCGTGAATGGCTGTAACAAAGATGTTGCCCCGCGGCACCTTAGCCGATAGTCGTTCAAACGTCTCACGGTGGGGATGCCCGAACCGGTTGATCGCACCGGCTGAGATGACGGCGGATGCGGGATCAACGATGGTCAGGAACTCATCCGAGCTCGATCCTTTGCTTCCGTGGTGTGCAACTTTGAGAACGTCGCTTTTCAGGTCTGCCCTGTTGCCGGCCAGGTACTGTTCGGCCTCCATACCGATATCGGAGCACAGCAGGAAACTAACTTCTCTGTAGGAAACCCTGATTACAGTGGAATTATTATTGATGTCATCTTCCGTGCCCTTAAAGGGTTCGCATGGGGGGTTAAGCACTGTCAGGCGAAGGTCATTGCCAGTGTTAAATTGTTTGCCGTAGGCCAGCGTGTACAAAGCGACTCCCCGATCTTTGGCAGCTTGAACGATTTCCCCGGGCAACACGGCTTTACTGGAGGAGGGAGGAAGGCTCAGAGAACGGACGTTGTATCGCTTTAGAAGTTCAAGGGCGCCGGCTATATGGTCGGATTGAAACTGTGTAAGTATAAGCATACCGATCTGTCTGTCCCAGAAGGGCAATTTTTTACCAAGTTGAATGCAAGCCGAGGCAGGATCGGGGCCGGCGTCGATCAATATATTCTGGCCGTCCGGGGTCCTGATCAAAATGCACTCGCCCTGGCCGACATCAAGTACGCTGACGTGGAGTTTATCGTCCGGCAATGTGGAAACGGCGGTCCATACAAGTATATTGCCTGCCAGAAGTATAGCCAGCGCGGGATATGTCATTGGTTTGAAGTTGATCGACTTCAGGGCGCCGGCGGCCTGCCGAATTTTATCCCCCGATGATTTGACTAGTTTCCAGACGTGCTGCCTGTATATGAAGCAGGCCATAATAAGGCCCAGCGCCATATAGTAGGCTATAGCCTGCCAGGGCTGCAACACGATGTCGCGTATATACGCCACGGGTATCGAACTGAATATCTGGACCACGAGCAGGAAATAAGATAAGAACAGCCAGGAGATCCATCCGAGGAACACCCCCAGCGGCGGCCAGGCCAGGCCGGCTACGGCAGTGAGCAGTGATGTGATGATGATGCCCGGGAACGAAGGCATAGCGAAGAAGGTCGCGGGTGCGCTGACAATGGAAAAGGAGTGAAAATTGAGTGCCGTCAGAGGCCAGGTCGCTATCACCGCGGCCAGCGTCGTCCCGAAGCTGATTATAATAATTGTTTTCAGCCAGAGACTGTAACTTCTTTGATGGGGTGGCCCACGCGGGCTGGCGAAGGCAATTAAATAGGGAGCCATAAGCACAAGACCCAGCATAGACAGGAAGCTCAGCTGGAAGCTGATATCCCATAGGACACGGGGCTCTGCCACGGTCATAACTGCAGCCGCCAGCACCAGGGCTGCCAGGCCATTGCGCTGCCTTCCCAGAAGCTCCGCTACCAGAAATATGCTGCCCATGATAGCTGCCCTGACCATAGTCGCCGGCATACCGGTTAATATCGTGTAAAGCCAGATGAAGGACAGCGATATCCAGAAGTAGGCTTTATTTTTTCTGCCGAAAATCCAGATGGTTAAAGCGAGTACCGTGCCCAGAAGTATGGTCAAATTCATGCCGGAGATAGCGATCAGGTGTGTTGTGCCGGTCACATAAAAAGTTTGTAAAAGGTCATAAGGCAGGCTCCCTCGCAATCCCAGCAGTATTGCCCGGGCCAGCGAACTCTGCGGCTCGGGCAGGCAAAGCGACAGACTGCTTGACAGGCTGTTGCGCAGGCTATAGATCCAGGCCAGCGGAAGCGATCCTTTATCTGTAGCGATTATATTTGCCGCCGGGTAGTTCATGATGGAATAAATACCCTTATTTGCAAGGTAATCACGATAATCGAAGTCATCGAAATTCTGGGGGCTTTCCAGCTTGCCGTTTAATTGAAGCATGTCGCCGTACTGGAAAGAGCGGTAGAAAGGTAACCTGACCAGTACACCCCCCTTAACAGGAGAAGTGTTATCGGCGATGATGATATTGCCTGCGGAAAATTTAAACTGTACAGAGGAACCCCTGATCTCCGGTTGGTCGTCTATGACTCCTTCGAGCGATACGGAGCCCTTTTCGTTGTAGTACTGCGCCTGAGTGCTAGAGAGAGGTTGTTGAGACGACTGATAGACCAGTGCGCCGGCGGGAAAGGCCAGCAGGCATACAGCCAGCAATGCCAGCGACCTTCGGCGTCCGGGCACCAGGAAGACCAGCGGTAAAACGGGCAGGGGGAGCGCCAGCAGCCAGACGGGCAGGTTAAATATCGATCCGGCCAGTATTCCGGTAAGCCATGCGATGCTGACGTATAGCAGGGGCATTGCGGTTCATTCCCCTATTGAGACAAAACCTCTTACACCATCGACCACGGACTTGCCGAAGCCTTTGATTTTGAGCAGGTCGTCAACACTGCGGAAGGGGCCGTTTGCAATCCGGTAATCGACGATCTGTGCGGCCTTGCCCTCGCCTATGCCGGGCAATGACTGCAGCAGCCAGCTATCTGCGCGGTTGAGGTCGACCTTCTGGGATTGGGAGATCTCACCTATTGCAGGCACGTGGATTGAGATGGCGCCGATATCCGCGTTGTCCGAGACGCCCGCCGCGGAGACAAGCGCTGTCAACGTATCGCCGGGTTTAGCAGCATAAATGCCCGGGCGGGCTACGCTGCCGCCTATATATACGTCGCCGCTGACGTCGGCCTGTCTGGTGTCGCTAAGGATTATCTCAGTGGGCCGGAGATTATGTAGGCGGATGCAGAAAAAGGCTATGCCGGTGATGAGGCAGGCTATTAAAAATGCTGCTATAATAAGCCACATTTT
>CAYVBI010000002.1:0-43223 GCA_964448985.1 uncultured Dehalococcoidales bacterium | reverse complement strand
GGCAACAGGATCAGCCACTCCAAGCAGCATACCAGGCGGACATGGCTTCCCAACGTTCAGCCTACAACGTTTAACATCAATGGGATAGCCGTCCGGCTCAACCTGTGTACCAGGTGCATCAGGACCAGAAACAAGATCTCCCGCTAACATACAGAATCCCTCAGTTCTTTCAAAGCTGCATCTATACCCAGACTTGAATTAAGAATGGCGGAACCGGCTACCAGGATATCTGCGCCTGCGCCTGCTGCAATTGGGGCAGTCACCGTGGTTATCCCGCCGTCAACCTCGATTTCAGCGCTGGATTTTCTATTATAGATTATTCGCTTCAGCCTGACTATTTTATCAACCATACCCGGGATGAATTCCTGCCCTCCGAAACCGGGATTAACGGTCATCACCAGCAGCAGATCGGCCAGAGGTAAGACCTCGTCCAGCGCAGACAGCGGAGTGGCCGGATTGATCGAGATGCCGGCCTTTACACCGAGCTTCTTAATGAAGTTCAGGGTGCCATCCAGGTGGGTACATGCTTCGACATGCACCGTGAGTATATCGGCTCCCGCCCCGGCGAACCTCTCGATATATAATTCGGGCTTCTCTATCATGAGATGGACGTCCAAAGGAACGGCAGTGACCTTGCGCAGCGATTCTACAACGGGCAGTCCTATCGAGATGTTGGGTACAAAATGGCCGTCCATGACGTCCACATGGATGTAATCAACCCCGGCATCGACTGCGCTACGTACCTGTTCTCCCAGGCGGCTGAAATCCGCTGAAAGGATTGAAAGGGCTATCTTAATTCTTTTCCCTTTCATATCCGCTGATGGCGCCTTTCGCTCTTTCGATGCTCTTTTTTACCTCGACAGTAGCCGTACCCCCCTGCGAGGACCTTGCCTCGACCGATTTTTGCAGGGTAATGGCCAGCACATCCTTCTCAAATAGCTTCGAGAATCCCCTGTATTCCTTGATATCCAGCTCGTTCAATTCCCTGTTGTTGTCAATGGCGTATGAGACAACCCTGCTCACCACATCATGCGCCTCACGGAACGATAGCCCCTTGTTTACCAGATAATCAGCCACATCAGTGGCCAGGATATAGCTCTGCATGGAATACTTCATCCTGGCGGCGTTAATTCTGATGGAAGACATCAGCCCCGACATGATATCCAAACTGGAAATGAGCGTGTCTACCGTATCGAAAAATCCTTCTTTATCCTCCTGCAAATCACGGTTGTAGGCCAGGGGAAGGCCTTTCATTACGGTCAGCATGGCTACCAGGTGGCCATATACACGGCCTGTTTTACCTCTGGCAAGCTCAGCCGCATCCGGATTTTTCTTTTGCGGCATGATGCTGCTGCTGGTTGCATAGGCATCGCCGACTTCAATGAATCCAAACTCGGTCGTTGACCAGATTATGATCTCCTCGGCCATCCTCGACAGGTGCATCATGGTCATGGCGGAGGCCGACTCGAACTCGATAATAAAATCGCGGTCGGAGACTGCGTCGATGCTGTTTGCGCTGACATCGTCGAATCCCAGCTTTCCGGCAACGAATTCCCTGTCCACGGGATAGGGCAGACCGGCCAGCGCACCGCTGCCCAGGGGCATGATATTGATGCGTCTGAGGCAGCTTTCGAATCTCTGCATATCCCTGCTGAACATCTGGAAATAAGCCATGACGTGATGAGAGAAAAGCACCGGCTGGGCCTGCTGCAGATGGGTATATCCCGGCATAATTACCTTGATGTTTTTCTCTGCGATATCCACCAGCTGTGAATTAAATCCCTGCAGAGCCTTTATTACTTTTCCGGCTGCCTCCCTGGCGAAAAGCCGCATGTCAAGGGCTACCTGGTCGTTGCGCGACCTGGCCGTGTGCAGCTTTCCTGCGGTATCGCCGATCAGCTCAAAGAGCCGGCTCTCGATGTTCATGTGAATGTCTTCCAATTCGAGCTTGAATTGGAAGCGGCTGCTCTCGATTTCCTTCATGATGGTATGCAGCCCGTCCTTGATCTTTACGTAATCGCTTCTGGCTATGATCTTCTGCCTCGCCAGCATCTCGACGTGCGCCAGGCTGCCTTCGATATCATGTCTGTACAGCCTCCAGTCATAAGGGACCGAAGCCAAGTAACGCTGGACGGCTTCG
Organism: uncultured Dehalococcoidales bacterium; assembly: GCA_964448985.1. Lineage (GTDB taxonomy): Bacteria > Chloroflexota > Dehalococcoidia > GIF9 > UBA5629 > CAIMUM01. Next base: position 41,083 of record CAYVBI010000002.1, on the reverse strand, counting down.
TTGATATCCTCTTTAAACCTGCCCCGTAGCCTTGCCTCTTTTTTTACTCCCATCCTTTTCCCGCCATACTTTTATTTCTTCTTCTTACTCCTCTTGCCGCTCTTGAGTGAGGCCAATCCTATGATCTGCGCCTGTGCCTGTATCTTCAGCGGCAGGCCCCAGATGCGGATAAAGCTCGCCGAATCGCTCTGGTCGAAAAGGTCGCCACGGTCGTAGGTTGCCAGCTGGAAGCTGTAAAGCGAGTGAGGCGATTTGCGTCCGACGATGATGCAGTTGCCCTTGTGCATCTTAACCCTCACCGTTCCCGATACATATCTCTGGGAGCTGTCGATGTAGGCATCCAGGTCCTCTCTGTGATTGGAGCACCACAGGCCGTTATAGATGAGATCCGAGTATTCCTGAGCTACCCGCTCCTTGTACCTGAGCTGGTGTCTGGTCAGAGTCATAGCTTCCAGCGCAAGGTGGGATTTTAAGATAACCAGGGCAGCCGGGGCCTCGTAGTTCTCCCTGGATTTTATGCCCACCAGGCGGCTTTCCATATGGTCGATCCTGCCTATGCCGTTGCGCCCGGCCATTACGTTGAGCTTTTCGATGAGGGCCAATCCATCCATTTTCTTGCCGTTGAGGCTGATAGGCACACCTTCTTCAAATCCAATCTCAACATATTCAGCCCTGTCCGGCGCCTCGGCGGGAGATTTGGTCCATTCGTAAATATCCTCCGGCGGCTCATTCCAGGGATCTTCGAGTATTCCGCATTCGATGCTGCGGCCCCACGGATTCTCATCGATGGAATATGGACGTGACACTTTAACGGGCACGGGTATCTTGTGCCGTTGGGCGTATTCAATTGTCTCATCCCGGGTCATCCCCCACTCGCGTGCGGGGGCTATGATCTTGAGATCCGGCCCCAGCGCAAGCACACTTACATCGAAGCGCACCTGGTCATTGCCCTTTCCGGTCGATCCATGCGCAACAGCGGTCGCCCCCTCCATATGCGCCAGGTCCACCAGCAGCTTGGCCATAAGAGGCCGGCCCAGCGCCGTAGCCAGCGGATATTGTCCCTCATACAGCGCATCGGCTTTTACGGCCTTGAAAACGTAATCCTCTATAAATTCGTCCCTGGCATCGACAGCGAACGATTTCACCGCTCCCAGCTTTAAAGCTTTCTGTCTGATGCCCTCCACATCCCTGACACCACCGATATTAACGCACAGCGTGATGACATCCATCTTGTAGTTGTCAGCCAGCCACTTGATAGCCACCGATGTGTCCAACCCGCCGCTGTAGGCCAGGACAACCTTTTCCTTGGCTTTTTTTACCATTTTTATTGCCTCTCTTTCAATACTTTGCCGAGTACATCCAGCGCCCTATCGATATCTTTCTCCGTGACGATGAGCGGTGGAATAAAGCGTACTACATCGGCTTTTACTTTATTCACGATCAGTCCTTTTTCCAGGCAGGCCAGCACTACTGCCTCCGCGATTTCGCTGTTGAACTGCAGCGCCACCAGCAAGCCCTTCCCCCGCACCTCTTTAATCTGCCCGAAGTCGGCGGCCAGCCTCTTCAGGCCGGTGCGAAGATACTCTCCCATACGCTGGACATGTCCAGCCAGGTCCTTCTGTATTATATAGTTGAGCACATCAAAAGCCGTGGCGCAGACGAGAGGATTGCCACCGAACGTAGTGCCATGTTCGCCGATTTTGAAAACGCAGGCCTGCTCCTTTGCCAGAAAAGCGCCTATGGGCACGCCTCCACCCAAGCCTTTGGCCAGCGTCATGATATCAGGCTCCGCTGCATATTGCTGGTATGCATAAAGGGTGCCGGTGCGGGCGATGCCCGTCTGGACCTCATCCAGTATGAGCAGCAGTCCCTTTTCATCGCACCAGGCGCGCACTTTTTTCAGGTAATCATCAGACGGAATGTTGACCCCACCCTCACCCTGTATGGGTTCCAGCATCACCGCGCACGTGAGTTTATTAGTGGCCGCCTTTATCGCCTCCAGATCGTTATAATCGACGTTGATAAAGCCCGTTGGCAGCGGGGTATAAGGCTCCTGAAACTGGTTCTGTCCCGTGGCAGCCGTAGTTGCCAGCGTCCTTCCATGGAACGATTCGTGCGTCGTGATAATCTCATAGGCGCCATCCAGCTTTAGCTTACCGTAGCGGCGCGCCAGCTTGATCGCCCCTTCGTTGGCCTCCGCTCCGCTATTACAGATAAATACGCGATCAAGACAGCTCGTCCTGACCAGCAGGTCAGCCAGCTGCAGCTGCGGTACGGTGTAATACATATTGGACATCTGAATGAGCGTTTTGGCCTGGCGTGTCAGCGCTTTGACGATCACAGGATGGCAATGACCGAGGCTGGTTACAGCGATGCCGGCCACGAAGTCCAGGTACTCCCTGCCCTTATCATCCCAGACTTTCATTCCCTTGCCGCGCACAATGGTGACAGGCCAGCGCTTGGCCAGTTGCATGTAGACCGTCTTTTCAAGTTCCTTCCAGTTATTATTTATGGTTGACAATTGTTGTACCTTTTCCTTTTCCTTCAATCTCGTCGATCAGCGCATGTCCAACCCGCCCGTCTATTATGCGGGTGAGTGAAACCTTGCGGGCGGCTATCACGCCCGCTTCAAGCTTGGCCACCATACCACCCGAGGCGGTCCCGCTCTCGATCATATTCCTGGCCTTGCCGACATCGATGTGAGTTATCACCTGTCTGGAATCATCGTATATCCCCGGCACGTCGGTCAGAAAGATCAATTTTCGTGCATCCAGCGCAGCGGCGATCTCGGCAGCGATGGTATCACCGTTGACGTTCAGCAGGTTGTTATCATCCCTGTCACCGGCCTGGGCATTGATACAGACGGGCGCTATTACCGGCATGTAGCCGTTGTTGAGCAGTACTTTTAATAGCCGTGAGTTTACTGTCAGTTCTTCGGCTGTCAGCCCCAGCTCACGGTTCCTGTTCTTACCTGTTACTATCGCTCCGTCGGCGCCGCTGATACCTACAGCTTTTCCACCCCTCCGGCAAATCTCGGAAACCAATTCCTTGTTAATCAGTCCGGCCAGCACAGCCGTGACCACTTTCAGCGTGTCTTCATCCGTCACGCGCAAGCCCTGTACGAAGCGTGTGGAGATATGCAGCTTGCTCAGCCAGTCCGTGACTGCATTGCCTCCGCCATGCACGACTACCACGGGAACCTTCTTTTTCTGGAGGGTTACAAGGTCTTCCAGTGTGGTATCGTTCTGGCCCAGAGTACTGCCGCCGATCTTAACCACTATGATTTTCGATCTTAACATATGCAATCCAGGGGCGGGTCAGGTCGTGTAATCGCTATTTATAGTAACATACTCCTGAGAGAGATCGCATCCCCACGCGACTGCACTTCCTGTACCGATATTCAAGCAGACCTTGATCGTTACCTCGTCGGCCTTCATACGGCGGCTGAGTTTATTCTTCTCAAAAGGCACCGGGGTACCCGCGCGCATTACCTGTTCGCCCTGCAGGTAAACGTCCAGTGCCCTCTCGTCCATATCAGCGCCGCTGCGTCCCAGAACAGCCACAACACGGCCCCAGTTGGGATCATTGCCGTGCACGGCCGATTTTACCAGCGCGGATGCAGCGATCAGCCTGGCCACCTTTCTTGCCTGGGACCTGCTCTTTGCGCTCTCCACGCATACTTCGATCAGCCTGGTGGCGCCCTCGCCGTCCGCAGCGATGCTACAGGCCAGGTAACGGCATACCCTGCTTAAACCCTGCTTGAACATCCTGCCGTTTTCAGCCGTGATCATATCATTGTCAGCCCTGCCGTTGGCCATGATCGATACCATATCATTTGTGCTGGTGTCGCCGTCAATAGTAAGCATATTAAAGCTGTCATCGACAGCGGCTTTCAACGCTTTTGTCAGGAACATACGATCGATCTTTGCGTCGGTTGTCAGGAAACTCAGCAGCGTGGCCATATCCGGATGGATCATACCCGCACCTTTGGCTATCCCGCCGATGGTATAATGCCCGCTCTGTTCCATAACCCTGACGGCGATCTCCTTGGGCCGTGTATCCGTCGTCATAATGGCCCTGGCCAGTTTATGACCACCGTTCTTGAGCAACTCAATTTTGCTGATACCCTTCTGGATCCTGTCCATGGGCATGCCGGTGCCGATAACGCCGGTGCTGGCCACTATAACCTGCTCGGCCCTGACTCCCAGCTTTTCCGCGGCCAGGGCGGCCATGTCGGCGGCATCCCGCAATCCTTTGTCGCCCGTGCAGGCATTGGCACAACCCGAATTCACTACCACAGCACGGGCCCTACGCTTTTCACTATTCCTCATACTGATAGTAATGGAGGCCGCTTTAACCTTGCTCGTAGTGAAGACCGCGGCGGAAACTGCGGGGCCTTCGGAATAAAGTAAGCCCAGATCCAGTCGACCCTTATATTTGATTGCAGCCTCAACGGCGCCAGCCAGGAAACCCTGTGGCGACGTTACCGTGCCCTGTTTGATCTCCTCTATTTTCTCTTTCATGAGGTTAAGACTATAGCACTTTTCTACAGATACCGCTATTCTGCCGCTCGAGTGCCACGCCTTCTGTTTCGGTATCGCTATGTTTCACGCCCCGCCTTCTTTTTCAACTCATACAATTTATTAATCGCCTCAATAGGCGACATTGAATCTATATCAAGGTTCTTAAGCTCCGCTTCGATCTCAGAGGACTGTCCGAATATGGATAGCTGCAGAGCTTGTGCCTCGGATGGGTCTCCGCCCGTACCGTTCCTGCGCGAGGCCTGCTCCTCTTCCAACCGCTGCAATATCTGCTCCGCACGGCGTATCACAGCTTTGGGCAATCCGGCAAGCTGAGCCACATGTATGCCGTAGCTGCGGTCAGCCCCCCCGGGAATGACTTTGCGCAGGAAGATGACTTTACCACCCTCCTCGGCCACGGCCATGTTGTAGTTTTTCACCCGCGGCAGGCTGGCAGCCAGCTCCACCAGCTCGTGATAATGAGTGGCAAAAAGAGTCCTGGCCCGCAACCTGGCGTTGTTATGTATATATTCGATGGTAGCCCAGGCGATGGAAAGCCCGTCGTAGGTGCTGGTACCCCGCCCGACCTCGTCCAGTATCAGCAGCGACCTGGCTGTCGCGTTATTGAGAATGTTGGCCACCTCGATCATCTCGACCATGAACGTGGATTGCCCGGCCGCTATGTCCTCCTGTGCTCCGATGCGTGTGAATATGCGGTCTACCAGCCCGATAACGGCTTCATCAGCCGGTACATAGCTCCCGGTCTGGGCCAGCAGAACGATCAGCGCCACCTGCTTCAAGTATGTTGACTTGCCAGCCATATTGGGGCCGGTCAGTACAATCAACTGGTCATCTCTGCCGGAAAGCGCCGTATCATTGGGGATAAATGCGCCGCTGCCCAGCGCCTTCTCTACGACCGGATGCCTGCCGCCCCTGATCATAATGGAATCCCCGTCATTCAACTCCGGCTTCACATATTTGTTGCGCACGGCCAACTCGGCAAGGCTGGAGAAAACGTCCACCTTTGCCAGCGCCCTGCCCGATTCCAGGATTCTTTCGCCCTGGTCGGCGATCTGACGGCACACCTGATTGAAAACGGTCTTCTCCAGATCAATCATCCTCTCCTGCGCGTTGAGAATGAGAGCCTCATACTCCTTGAGTTGCGGAGTGTAGAAACGTTCCCCGTTGGCCAGAGTTTGTTTACGAATATAGTCCGAGGGCACCGCGCCCAGGTTGGACTGCGACACTTCTATGTAATAGCCAAAAACCCGGTTATAGCCCAGCTTGAGCGACTTGATGCCGGTGCGCACTCTTTCCTGTTTCTCCAGCCCGGCCAGAAACTGCCGTGCATCGGAAGCCATGGCCCTGACCCTATCAAGCTCCTCTGAAAAACCCTTCCTGATGACCCCTCCATGATCGAAATTGGAAGCAGGGTGGTCGGCGATAGCGTTGGATACCAGTTCAACCACATCCGGACAGGGCTTAAGGCCGTCGCTAAGGTGGGAGGGCGGACTATTTTCATCCAGCGACGCCTGTATCGTAGCTAATTTCTCCAGGCCGGTCTTTAGCGCCACCAGTTCCCTCGGCAGGGCGCTGCCACTGCGCACCCTGTTGATGATGCGTTCGATATCAGGCATGTCGGCCAGCAGCGAGATGACCGTGCCGCGCAGCATAGTATTATTGAAGAACCATCCCACAGCCTGCTGGCGCTGATCCAGAGCCTCAAGCTCGAGCAGCGGCTGGCCGATGAATTTTTTCAGCAGGCGGCCTCCCATGGATGTCCTTGTGATATCTAATACCGATATGAGCGATCCCTGGGCCGAACCCCAGCGCAGGCTGTTGTATAGCTCCAAATTACGTATGGTCTGCATATCAAGCGTCATGAAGGACGAGGTGGAATAGGTCGAGAGTGGATTGAGCAGTCCCAGAGCTGCTTTCTGGTTCTCCTTCAGATAGGCTACAATGGCGCCCGCCGCACCCACCGCCAGCGGAAGATGTTCACAACCGTAACCTTCCAGAGATGATGCGGAGAAAAGTTCCATCAACGACTGAGCCGCGGCCTCCCGCTCAAAGAAATAGGCTTCCACCTCTGTTATATTACGGAAAGCACTGATTTCGGCGTACGCTGATAATTTTGGTACGATGAGCTCGGCCGGATTCAGCCTGGCTAACTCGTCGGCAGCCCGTTCCCGGTCCATCTGCGTTACAGCAAACTCACCGGTGGTAATATCTGCGAAGGCGATGCCGGCCTGGCCTTTATGCATCAGCAGGCTGATCAGATAGTTATTGCTCTTCTCTGCAAGCAGACCAGGCTCAATAAGTGTGCCCGGTGTAACCACCCTGATCACATCCCGCTCAACCAGGCCTTTGCCCGGGGGTGTCAATTGCTCACAGATAGCTACCTTATAGCCACGGCTTATCAGCCGCGCCAGGTAATTCTCCAGGGCATGGTAGGGTATACCGGCCAGTGGAACTTTTACACCTTTGCCCATCTCCCTCGAAGTGAGTACAATCTCAAGCTCGCGAGAGGTGATCCTGGCATCCTCGTCGAATGTTTCATAAAAATCACCCAGGCGGAAGAATACAATGGCGCCGGGGTATTTCTGCTTGATGCGGAGGTACTGTTTTCTCAGCGGAGTGTGGGATACCTCTCTGGCCGTCATTTCATCACCCGCCAGCTGTAGTTAAATGAAGCCGTCTGTCCCGGTCCTACAGTCAAAGGCAGCAGTATCACCACGCAACTGCACTGGTAGACCTTTTCCAGGCCAGCCTCGGAATTGGATATGCTTTCCACAGGATAGCGCCAGATGGTCAACGGCCGGTCGATCTCCAGTTCAAGCTCGAATCCCAGGTAACGGTTGCCCATAATGAGCCGGTCAGCGCCCGCTATCTCACCGCTGGAATCAAGGTGGTTATCTCCGATATCTCTGCCTGCAATACGATAATAGGCTGCTTCGTTACGGCCTCCCCCCAGCAGATTAATGTTCCATTCTCCCGCAAAGATAGTATTTATGGACGTATTGCCGGTGTTGACAAATCTATAGCCGATATTAAGGCTGCCGTTGTTACGCTCCAGCGTAATATTTTTACTCAGAACGAGGCTGCATGGGCCGTGTGAGCAAAGCAGTGTGCCCTCACGCTCCAGGTCGATCTTCAGGGTGTCGACCTCCGTGACGACCCCGCAAATGTAAGGCTGCCCGGCGAAATCCCCCCTGTCCTCAAAAACGTTCTTCCGGTAATCTGCCATCACAACCTGGCTATCCAGGAAACGGTCGATAAGGCTGGAGCGTGGCAGCACATCATAGATCAACCAGTCTGCGACATCACTGTCCTTGATCTTCACGCCGTCGTGTATGCTGTGGATATCGCTGCTATTCTGTGATTTCTGACGGGTGTTCTCATCTGCGGACAGCGCCCTGTGGTAGGCCTCCGGCTTGCGCGATACTGTGCTGAGCACATTATAGGTATGCTTCCGCACGTCCCACTCAAATATGCTGCCTCCCTCCGCAGGGCTGAGGTACAGGTTAAGGTCCTCGCCTTCGACTATTATCTCTTCATGACCATCACCATCGAAATCAACCTGCTGCCAGCGGTATCCCGGGACGGTGTCCCCCAACACCGCATCTGCACAGTTCTCCGCCCTAATTAAATTAGTGAAGGCTGTTGCCCTTATATCCGGCAAATAGATACCTCCGAACACACCATGCCAGTAAGGACAGTTGCATTGTGCTTTCCAGAGGTATTCGATCCCGCAATCAGCTTCACTGGAAGTTCGCGCCCGGTGGACCCTGGCGCTGACTGCGAGCATCTTCTTCTGCATACGGTTTATCTCCGGGTACTTGACCAGGAAATTTCGCCAGTAACCGCTGAACATGCCATCCAGGATACCCCCGTCACCAGACGGGCGGTGTTTCAACTCCACATACTGCTCAGATACGTCGGCAGGCAGCGACCATTCCAGCATCTCGTCATAGGACGAGCAGGGCAGGTATACCCTGCCCGCCGGCCCATGTTTTTCCGCGTAATCACTAAGTTTGATGGTTGACAGCCACTCCTTATTTTTTTCGATAGACGAAAAAAAATCATCAATCCAACCGGCTTCCCAGCACAATTTTTCAGTCTGCGGCCAGACGCCGAATTTCTCGCCGTCATCACCCAGCACCATTATCCTTTCCCCGCTTTCCGATGCGTTTTCTCTTAAATAGGCGATTACATCACCCGCGTTATGCCACGGTATGGCATAGCGCAGGCGCTTGCTAATGGGAAAGACCTTAATGTACCTGCCTTGCTCCTCGGTTTTGAAATAGCCGAAAAGATCCGTCTCAGATTTGCCCACCATTTTGAAGGCTGTATCATCCACCAGCGTCCAATCTATTCCGGAGTCGGCAAGAGTCATGACCAGCGAAGGCTCCCAAACGCGCTCTGCCAGCCAGAGGCCCCGAGGACGGCGTCCGAACTGCTGCCGTACATACTCGCTCATCCTGCCAATCTGCCCGGATTTATCGGCATCAGGTATCATGGACAGGATCGGCTCATAGTAGCCCCCACCCATCATCTCCACCTGCCCACGTGAAATCAACCTTGCCAGCAATCCCAGGAATTCGGGACGGTGCTCAGAGATCCAGTCCAGCAGGCAACCGCTGTAATGCAGGGATACACTGATAGACGGGTGATGTCCCAGCGTCTCGAGCATCGGCAAATAAGCTTGCCGGTATGCACCTTCAAAAACCCATGGAAAATTGCCCAGAGGCTGATGGTTGTGAATAGCCAGGCCCAGATATATCCGCTTCAAATATGAACCCTTGTGCTCAGGCTTTACGCGTCTTGTCTGTGGATACCTTAAGCACCACCTTGTCGCCGACCTTATCGATATCGCCCGTTAACAGGGTCCTGGTCCGCATGAATCCAGTTGAAACAATTATGCCCGTAACGTCCCATTTCACCGGGTCTATTTCGACATCCTTCACGCGCCCGACGATCCGTGCGCCGGAGTCGATAACCTCTTTTCCAGCAAGCTCTCGGGACCTCATATCATTAATCCTCCGTCAGCAACGGCTGACCGTATTTACACCTGATCCATGAAAAGGTAATCAGTCATTCGGTCAAATACGTGTCTGGCCGCTATTGCACTATAATAAATCTCCTTCTTTTCCTGCTGGCTGCATCGGCTCAGCGATATAGCTTTGACTGCGTTTAATAGCGCTTCCCGCTGTTGTGCCAGGCCTTTATCTATCATATTGATATCCCACATAGGTTTCCTGCTGGCCCACCAGAACTGGCAGCTGTGCAGTGCGCAATCCAGCGTATTTCTGGCTATCTCAACGTACTTTAGACTATCGGGATTGTCCCCTACTTCAATAGCTTTATGCACCGCTTTTATGGTCAGGTCCAGATGTTCCCACTGCATCTTATGCACCGCATTGTTCTTATCCTGCCAGAGAGGATAGTAATTACCCGCCTCTATATCGCCGGCCGATGTGCTCCACGATGAAGGTCTGGGGCTGATCTTTCCGCCCTCTGGAAATAGATCGAGTAACTGGCTGATTGTAACAATCCTGATCTCATCGGCGTCCTGAGACCTCTCGTACTCAAAGAGCTTACGATGTTGCTCGGCCAGCGGCTTCTGTTCGAGCATCACGGCCCGGCTATCTTCGTCCGGCACGAGTGTCTCGTATACCTGGGAGAGGAAAAGCCGGTCCCAGTGCTGTATGTGGTGGCCGAATGTCTCTGCGTCCATGGCGGTTATCACATAGATATCGCCTTCGCCCTGGCGCAGTTGCTTTAAATGCTCGATGAACCCCTTGCCGTCCACATCTTTAAAGCTGATCTTGTTGCTGAGGATATCGTCGCGGAAAAACACGGCCAGCGATTGGCCGGCGTAATCGATGCGATGGATGACATCCATGGGCCAGCCCACAGGGCAGGCGATACCGCTGACAATAATCCATTCATGGCGCGCAGCGCTTACAGGCCCTGCGATGTCCCTTGAGTAACACATCTCCGGGGGGAAGAACCCTCTTGGCTGATACACTTCGCCCAGATACTCGCGATTTGTCGTTTGATTGAGCATAATCTGCCTGGCCATCTCATCTTCAGGTATGAGGGGCAATATTGGATGATATTTCCCAGAACCTGTAAACTCGATCTGACCCCTCTCGGCCAGCTTGCGCATTTCGCTCAGCACATCGCCGTATCCGTACAGGCCGAGCATCTCGCTGAGCACACCGTTGATATTGAATGTAGCCCTGGCCCGGGGGAATTCGTCAAACACCTCCAGCACGGGTCGGTAAGACTCGTTGGCCACCTTCATCAATATGGAGGGACTCTGAGTCGGCGGCTGATAAAAATGAAACAGAGGCGCCCAATAAATCATGCTACTATACTTTCCCTTGACCCATATAAAATCCCAGCTCTGTCATTCATAAATGCTTCAAAACTGGCTCTCAATGACCTCAATTTACCTGATAAGCCTTTTAGGTCGCAAAGAACCACCACACCCTGTATCTGAGGATATTATACTTACCGGCCTGTAACAAGTAAATCAATCAAATCTGCGATCTATACATGCATCATCCAAAATCTTCTAACCTCATTTACTGAACATGTAATCAGTTATTTTACGCTCTAACACATGGTCGTAATAGGCAGTCTCAGATCGTCTTTGACAGTCTGCGCAACCGTGATGTAATTTTGACTTAGGCAATACGAAATTAATTTTGAGAAGAGCGCATGAAGAGGGAATTTATTGGCAAAGTGGCACTGGTCACCGGCTCAAGCAAAGGCATTGGCAAAGATATAGCTATAGGATTAGCTAACCACGGGGCTGACGTAGTAGTAAATTACTTTTCGGATAAAGACGGTGCTCTCGACACAAAATGCAAGGTAGAGGCTTTCGGCAGGCAGTGTATTGCAGTAAGAGCAGACGTGGGCAGATTTGACGATGTAAAAAATATGTATGAAATCACCTACGCGAAATTCGGTCGAGTTGATATCCTGATTAATAATTCGGCGGTGGCAATCTGGAAAGCATTCGAGGATTTTTCGGAAGATGACTGGGATAGTACATTAAATACCAATCTTAAGAGTATCTTCTTATGTACTCAAATGGCCTTGCCTTCCATGAAAAAGAATAAGGGTGGTGTAATTATCAATATTGGCAGTATGGGTGGCCATGCATATATGAATTATTTAGTGCCCTATTGTACGTCCAAGGGTGGAGTGAATTTGATAACAAAATCCCTGGCTGTCGAGCTAGCTAAATACAATATCAGAGTGAACTGTGTCTCTCCAGGAACGATCGCTGTAGCTCGCAATTTCAATTTAGATCCGGATTATCCAGAAAATTGGTTTCCCTTCATACCCCAAGGAAAAATCGGCATGTTAAAAGAAGTGACTGACCCAGTGATTTTTTTATGCAGCAAAAAAGCTTTGCATATCACAGGCCAGATAATCTATATCGACGGTGGTACGACTTGCTATATTCCAATGCCGGAATCTCATCATCCCAAGTGTGTTAAAAGGTATCGCCGGAAATGTCTTTAAGTATTGTAGTGATCCCCTGATAATTCAGAATCGGAGGGGCAATTGTATTTATACAATAAAAACTATTCAAAAAACGAGATCAGGCAGAGGATCGGCGATATCTACCAGATCGGTGGAATAAAACAATTCGAATACATAGATGGTGTCTCGAAGGGAATAAGAGCCATCGAAATAAAGAATGGCAATGGCTTAAACGCAACCGTCCTTGTTGATAGGGGCATGGATATAAGCCATTTTGAATATAAGGGTGTCCCTATGTGCTGGAATTCATCTAATTTCGAGACCTCGCCCTATTTTTATGATGTGAAAGGTTCAGAATGGCTGAAGGCCTTTTTTGGGGGGATACTTACAACGTGCGGATTGACTTACGCCGGGCATCCCACCACGGATGTGGGTGAAGAACTGGGACTACACGGAAGAATTTCGAATCTCCCTGCATATAATGTTCATACCAATGAATACTGGATTGAAGACGATTATTTCATGGAAGTTCATGGCCTGGTCAGGGAGTCTTCGGTGTTTGGAAACAAACTGGAACTAAAAAGAAAGATTTTGGTAAAAATGGGAGAAGACAAATTATACGTAGACGATATAGTTAAAAACATAGGATTTGAAGATAGTCCCCATATGATCATATACCACATCAACATAGGATTTCCTGTGCTTGATAAAGACTCGGTACTGATTGTACCTGAAAGTAACGTAGTTCCATTTAATGATGATGCAAGCAAAGGACTATCGAATTATTCAACTTTTAATGAACCGGTTAAGGGTTATAAAGAAAATGTTTTCTTGCATGATATAAAGGCAGATAAAGCAGGATTTGCAACTGCAGCGATCATAAATGAAGCATTCGAAGGCACGGGGATTGGATTATATATCAAGTTTAATAAGAATAATTTACCCTATTTAAACGAGTGGAAAATGCTGGGCCAGAGTGAGTACGTGGTAGGAATTGAACCGGCCAACTGCAATGTACACGGCAGGGCTATCGAAAGAAAAGAGGGCAGATTACGATTCTTGAAACCGGATGAAGAGGTTCAATATCACATTGAGATGGGGATACTAAAATCCAAGAAAGAGATCGACGCATATAAAGAATATGTTGAAGCAATATAGGTACTATTATGACATCCTGATTTTCTAATTGTCACTATCAGATAGTCAGGTTACATGCAACTTATGAGCAATACAATAAAAACTTTTAACGAGTACCCATTATCTCCCGATGAGGTATTAATCTGGTGGCTGGGCAGCGCCGGTTTTTATTTTAGAACCCTGAATAAAAAGATTATTATCGATCCCTATTTATCAAATAGTGTTTACAACGTTTTAAAGCCGCTTTTTCAAAATGCTGAAAAAGAGCTCAGCCGGCTGGTGAGCCTCCCTCTTAAACCAGGCGAAATTAGCTGTGATTATTATTTTTGTACTCATGATCATCTTGATCATCTGGATCCTGAAACCGTCTCGGGAATAAAAGATAAAAGTAGCATGACTTTTATCGGACCGGAATCTTGCGCAAAACATCTCGGGAAACTGGGAGTCCCTGCGAACAGCATCAAGATAATAAGAAGAGGTGAATCATTACAACTCGATCATGACTGTCACGTCACTGCGTTTCACGCAAAACATCGGGGTTCGCTGAATATCGCCGCTTCTCTTAAATCGAATAAGGAAATTTATAACGAAGATGATGGCCAGGGCTATATTCTATCAATCGATCATATCAATATATATCATACAAGCGACACTGAATCCCTAGCCGGTTTCAAAGATCTAAAAGAGTTCAATATCGATATTCTTCTGCTGGCCGCCAATGGTAAAGGCGGTAATTTAACGGCCGAAGAGGGAATCCGGCTAATTAAGGTAATAAAACCAAAGGTAATCATACCCATGCATTATGGCATTATCCCCTACACGGATTCTGATCCTGCAATTATAAAAAAGCTATTGATGGGCACTGGAGTTGATAGCAAATTGAAAATATTACATGTGGGTGGTTTCTATTTATATAAAAAAGGAAATATGAAATGAAAGCCTTGATCAAAAAGACCAGGGGATTTGGAAACGTAGAGTTGATGGATATTAAGGAACCAAAATGTACAAGTATGGAGATAAAAATAAGCGTGAAATCTGTTGGGGTGTGTGGTACCGATTTGCATATACACGCAGGAAATTTCCCCTATTATAATCCCCCTGTCATTTTGGGTCATGAATTTTCAGGTGAAATAGCCGATATCGGAAAGGATGTACAAAACACGAGGGAACTGAAAATCGGGGATAGGGTCGTCGTACTGCCCTCTACAGCCATCACATGTGGCACTTGCGAATATTGTAAGAGTGGCAACTTTATTTTTTGCCCTTCAAGAAGGGGCATGGGACACGGTGTAAATGGAGCGATGACTGAATTCGTTTGTGTAAGAGAGGATATGGTCTATAGATTACCTGAAAATATTAGCTTTGAAGGCGGTGCCTTGATTGAACCCCTTTCATGTTGCATACAAAGCGTTGATGATTTTGTAAACATTCTTCCCACAGATATTTGCCTGGTTTCCGGCTCTGGAACCATAGGCCTTATGATAACGGCTTTATTAAAGCTACGTAACTGTACTGTTGTTTTAGCAGGTATTTCAAACGATGAGAAGAGATTTCGAATTGGGCAAAAACTCGGTGCGGACCTGATTGTAAACGTCGATAAAAAAGATATTGGCAAGAGCCTACTCGATAAATTTGGGGCACGTACTTTTGATAAATGCTTTGAATGCTCGGGGGTTGATATGTCTTTGAACAATTGTATCAATAACTTAAGAAAAATGGGATCGCTGGTGCAGGTAGGATTATCCGGGAAAAAATCGTCTGTCGATGTCGATTCTATAGTAACGAAGCAATTAGCAATTTTCGGATCGCTGGGATTTACCCTGAGATCATGGGACAAAAGCCTGCAACTGCTAAAAGAAAGCAAAATCGTTGAAAGCTTTTTTATAACCCACAGATATAAATTAGCTAACTGGGAAACAGCATTCAACCAACATAAGGAACGTGATTCGATTAAGGTTATGATTGAACCAACATAAACGGTATTGATAGATTCGAATGTCACAACGATACAAAATTTATTAAATAATGGAAGAATGTATGCAAAAAGGATTTACACGAGAAGCCTACGGAGAAGAACTTGTTGAGCTCGGAAAACAAAATTCTAATATTGTGGTTATTGAAGCGGACATATCCTCTTCAACCAAGACCTGTTACTTTGCGAAAGCTTTCCCTGACAGGTTTTTCAATGTCGGGGTAGCCGAACAAAACGAGGTTATGATAGCTGCCGGCATTGCTACCACAGGATTGATACCGTTTGTCTCAACTTATGCTGTATTTGCATCCATGAGAGCATGCGAGCAAGTAAGAACCTTTGTTTGTTATCCCAGACTAAACGTAAAAATTGCCGTGGCCCATGGCGGGATTACACCTTGTACTGACGGCGTCACTCACCAGGCAACAGAGGATCTCTCTATCATGAGGACTATACCTAATATGACCGTAATCGTTCCCACCGATTATGTCATGACCAAGGCTGCAGTACGAGCTGCGGCAGAACACATAGGTCCGGTGTATCTGCGATTTACCCGAGATGAAATACCCATCATTTACGACAAGAACATGGATTTTAAAATAGGCAGATCCTTTAAACTTGCAGATGGGCCGGATGTAACCCTGATTTCCATCGGAGACATGACCTATATCACGCTCGAGGCACTCGATCTGCTAAAAAAAATGGGTGTCTCCGCCACCCTCATAGATATGCCAACGCTCAAACCCCTGGATAAAGCGGCAATAATAAAGGCGGCCAGGGAGACAGGAGCGATTGTGACAGTAGAGGACCATCAAATAAATGGGGGACTAGGCTCAGCTGTGGCCGAAGTCTTAGCGGAAAACTGCCCGGTTCCTCAACAGAGAATCGGTCTTCGAGATACCTTTGCGGAATCGGGCGACTTTAACCTGCTTTTGGAGAAATATTCTATGTCGCCAGAACATATAGCAAACGCGGCGATGCGCGTAATAAAAAGAAAAGCCTAGGAATCAATATTATGAAAACTGATATAAATAATGTAACAAATTTGGAAAAGATCGCTAATGATCTTAGGATCGATGTGATCAAAATGATAACCCTGGCAGGATCTGGCCATCCCGGTGGTTCGCTGTCTGCTGCAGATATAGTGGCTACACTGTATTTTCATTGCATGAACGTGGACCCGGCAAATCCGAACTGGCCGGACAGGGATAGATTTATCATGTCCAAAGGTCATGCGTGTCCCGTATGGTATGCAGCTCTGGCAAAAAAGGGGTACTTCGATAGAAATCGTCTTGACACTTTGCGCAAAATTAACAGCATCCTCCAAGGCCATCCGGACATGTTGAAAACTCCGGGAGTGGATATGACAACGGGATCACTAGGCAACGGACTTGGCGCCGGAGTCGGTATGGCTTTATCGGGAAAGCTCAGAAAGAAAAAATACATAACGTATGTCCTGATAGGCTGTTCGGAACATGACGAGGGTGTGCTGTGGGAATCCGCTATGAGTGCAGTAAAATTTCAGTCAGATAATCTGATTGGTATAATCGACTATAACAAGCTTCAGATCGATGGGTTCAACTCTCAGGTTATGCCCATCGAACCCATTATGGATAAATGGACGTCATTTGGCTGGCATGTTCAGCGAATTAACGGGCATGACATACTGCAGATCATCGAAGCTATCGACGCTGCGAAAGCTAAAAAGGGACTCCCCTCTGTAATAATAGCCGACACTATTAAGGGAAAAGGCGTTTCCTTCATGGAAAATAAGTATAACTGGCACGGGAGAGCACCCACTAAACAGGAATGTGATCTGGCAATAAAAGAACTTGCGGCATAATTGCAATAAAGAGAATTTACAATGAAAAGGGTTGCTCTTATACATACCGGGTTTGTAATGGTGGACGTATTAACACAACTGTTCAAACAGATAATACCTGAAACAGAGTTAATGCATATTGTGGATGATAGCCTGCTCCGTGAAGTAATGGCTAAAGGTAAAGTTACAAAGCCGGTTATAAATAGGATGCTAAATTATTTCAGAGCTGCAGAATACTATAAGGCGGACTGCATTTTTAATGTCTGTTCATCAGTTGGTGAGGTTGCTGATTTTGCCAGAGTAATAATCTCCAAACCCATTGTTAAGATTGATGAGAAAATGGTTGAAGAGGCTGTAGCAAAAGCCGCCACAATCGGTGTCGTGGCTACCTTGAGAACGACCTTGTATCCAACTATAAGAATGATTCAGAAGAAAGCACAGAATACGGGAAAGGAGGTACGAGTAATAAAAGCTCTCTGCCCCGGTGCCTTTGAGCAGTTAGTCGGCGGAAATCCAGCCAAACACGATGAGATCGTATTGGCTAGTACTATAAATATCGCAGCTGACTCAGACATTATTGTATTTGCACAAGCTTCAATGGCACGGCTTGTGCCCAAACTAGATAAAAACCTATCTCTCCGAGTGCTCAGTAGCCCGGAGAGTGGAGTCCGCGAGGTAAAAAGGATATTGGAGTTATAACCAATTATTAAAGCTTTACCGATTCGCAAGAGTGAATGGAGTTACACCTTCTTAAGCCTTACACTGGTTACTCCGAATCCGTGCGTCTCAACCTTTATCTTCTTATATGGCCAAGCGAAGTCGCCTTCGGATTCCCATATAAGATCGTATCCTTCCTTATCGGCCTCCTTCAGTCTGAAAGTATCTACCCGATAGGCCCCATATCCATCTCCCACATCAGAATATATGATACCGCTACACTTGTTACCTTTTCCCGGATTATAGACATGCAAGGTCAATATGTTATCCTCCGTCATGGGAATAACGCTCCCAGCCCGCACAAGCAGCGGCAGCCTATCCAGTGGGGCTTCGAGTTCAATATCAGCTGACCCTCCCGCCATCAGTTTGTCGCTCCAGAAGTCATACCAGCTACCATTCGGCAACACCACCTTTCGCTTATATACGCCTTTCTCAACGATGGGCGCAACCAGGAAGGCGTCGCCGGCCAGAAACTCGTCATATACATTCCACAAGGCTTTATTCTGTGTATCCTCCCAGAAGACCGGCCTGACCAGCGGCGCACCCGTCCTGCTCGCCTCCCATGCCAGCGTATACCAATATGGCATCAGCTTATAGCGCAGTTCCAATTGTGCCCGCATAATATTTAGAGCTTCCGTACCGAATTCCCAGGGATCGCGTTTAGGAAGGTAGAAGGCGCAGTGTGTACGGAAAACGGGCATAAACGAATCAAGCTGGAACCAGCGCACGTAAAGCTCAATGGAAGGGTGACCACTGAAGCCGCCGGTGTCCGATCCCCCGTACGGCATCCCGCAGAGTGTCATACCCAGAATCTGGCCGATCGACATACGCAGTGCAGCCCAGGACGTTTCAATGTCGCCCGTCCAGGTCCAGCAGTAGCGCTGCATTCCCACCCAACCGCAACGTGCCAGGATGGATGGCCGCCAATCGGGACAATATTTGCGATACCCTTCATATCCGGCACGGTTCATTAACAGGCCGAATATGTTGTGTGCTTGGCGATGGTCTCCTCCTGCATCATCCAGGTTGTGCCGAGTGCAGAGTGGCATCGTCATATCACCTGACGCCGTAAATAGCGTGGGTTCGTTCATATCGTGCCACATCCCTGAGATACCATTCTCAAAGAGCCGGGGGTGCAGACTACCCCACCATTCGCGCACACGAGGATCAGTGAAATCCGGAAAGACTGTCCAACCTGGCCAGACCACGCCGACCAATACTTTGCCGTCCGGGTCCTTGCAGTAAACATCTTTCTCCAGACCGTCCTTGTAGATGTCCCATTCAGGATCAAGCCTAATGCCAGCATCAGATATACACACCAGGTGGCAGTCTGACTTCTCCAGTTCGGCTGCAAAATCGGCCAGCGTTGGATAACGTTTCTTATCAGATGTGAAAACACGACAGCCAACCAGATAATCGATGTCCAGGTATAGCACGCTCAGCGGTAACCCGTGCTCTTTATAACCATTGACCACGCGTCGCATCTCAGCTTCGGTATTATAGCCCCAACGTGACTGCTGATAGCCCAGCGACCAGCGTGGCGGCAGCGGTGCCGTGCCTGTCAGCTCGGTAAAACGCTGAATAGCAAATGGAGGGGGGCCGAAAGCCAGATAATAGCGCAGGGGACCACCCTCGAATCGGGCTGTTACGTAATCATCCAGTACGAACCATGCTTCGTAAGTATTATCATAGAAAACCAGGTATCCCACAGTATCCTGTAAACAGTAGTAAACAGGCATAGGAATATACATCGGATCGGTACCTGGACCATAGCTGCCTGCGTCTTGATTCCAGCAGCGATATTCCCCAGGCCGCAGGTTAAATCCGGCGGAGCGCTCGCCCAGGCCGTAGACGCAGGCTTCGGGCGGTAAGGGAACCTTATGCTCCCAGGTGTCACCATATTTCTGGGGCGGCTCCTCACTGCGCAGAAGATTATTCGATGAATCGTAGAACTTCACCAAGCCGTTTTCCGATACCGCAAGCTTAAGCACGCTGCTCTTCAACTCCCATCCGTCTGTAGTTCTACTCAGCACCGTCTTCAGAGGGGGCCAATCCGTCTTAATAACTGCATAGGACTGAGCCATCTCCGCTTTCTCCCAGGACATGAAAATGAATTCCGGCGTTAAAAAGTGGGCGGTCAGTGTGCGGGATTCGAACTCAAACTCTGCTCCGCCGGGGACGGCAATAGCATTTACCAATTTACCAATGGATTGCGGCTTTGAAACAACTTTGGGCTGTTGAAATCTAACATCAAGCTTATCCCGATAATGTGTATACCTGACTGCCTTGAGACTATTTGAAATCCCGGCCAAACGGATACCCTGCAATGTTGCTTTTAATTTATTCGTCATGTCTCCTCTTTAATCTCATACCTCATCGACACAGTTTCATTTTAAATTACGTTACTATGGCGCAGGATGTCAAAGCTAAGCTCTTGCTACGCTTGATGACCATTTCTTAAACTCTTAAATTAATGATGATGAGTACAACAAATGTTATTAAGAAAGATTATTTATTCGAAAAGCACTTAATAGAATATTTTCTTTTAAAACACGAGTATTTACGAGATTGACAGAGCGTTAGGATGTTGCTAATATGGTTCACTATCGACCAGTCTTTAATACGATGGCAAGAAGAGCGGTACCAGGTAGACGCAGTGAAATACTTGCCGCCGCGCGTGATCTTTTCAGACGGCAGGGCTACGCTCGTACGAGTATGGCACAGATAGCAGCACATGCAGGTGTTGCACACGGAACGGTTTATCTTTATTTCGATTCCAAGACAGATATAGCCGACGCTCTTATTGAACGCTACACAAACGATCTATCCAAGATTTTGGTGGAATCGCTGTCAGGTTCTCTAGGGCCTACACAGATCAGAACATGCGTGCATAGCGCACTCTTGTATTCTTCAAAGAACTCAGATGTTGTGCGTTTACTGGACATTCGCGCCAACCTGGGTACGGGAGGCGAAAGGCCGGATGGCGATAAGAAGATGCAGGAAATTTTACGTGCCGCTATTGCAGAAGGCATCAGAAGAGGGAGAATCAGGGAATATGATCCTTTAGCGGCTGCAGAGCTCACCAGCGGATTGGTTGAGTGGGCAACACGGATTTATTTCATGTGGGCGAAAGACGATACATCCCGCCTTGAAGAAACGGCAATTCAAATGCTGGAGCACGCCCTGATCAAATCATAATTTGTGAATACATCTGGGTACCACACTTCCCTAATCATTATTTCCGCTGCTGGTATCGCCCTTTTCCAGATTATAGCCATACAGGTTCGGTATATTACATATCAAATCAATCAACGATTATTGATGGCTCGATCAGTTTTCATTGTCCTGGCCTTTTCCAGCAGCTGGTTGCCCAGCTTGGCTTGGTCCCGAGTATAAGTCCAGATCATACTTAGGTACATAATTCCACATATGATCCAGAACAAGTTTGCGATATTGAACGCCAATAGCCGACCGAATGCCATAATTAGCAGGCTGATGACGACAGGTCCGATACCCAGGCCAAGATCATTGGTCAGATTGAAGAGCGCCATGACGGATCCACGTGTTTCCGGGGCGTTAACATTCAGGAGCATTGCATAGGTATTCGGGGTGGCTATTCTGATGAAAATGCCTGTGATAAATCCCACGACGAGGGGTATGATAGAATCCGGATTATGTACCCCTATCTGGGAGGGATAATTCAAGAGGAAAGCCATAGGAATAATACCCAGTAGCGTGGTAGCACCGCATAGCAGGGGTTGAAATTTCGGATTTACGTTATAGATTTTGTCGCCGATCAAGCCACCAACAAGGCCGCCGACGAGAATTCCCGCACCCGTCGCCATGATAATGAGCGTAGCAACTTGTACCGTGAAGCCCTTATCCTGCGCGTAGAAATCGTTCAGGTAAATAAGAAATACACCCCACGGCACGCAGCCCGGGATACCCTGAAGAAAAAGTATAATGTTCGATTTAATCTTAAAAATGCTTTTATATTGTGACCAGTTGATTTTCGCCGTATATACCTTTCCTTTTTCGATGAGGTCCCGAAGATTATCTTCGCTCCCGCCACGTGCAGGTTCCTTCACAGTGAACAGGAAGAGCAGTATGAACAGGAAGTTCGGTAGAGCGACGATAATAAATGGCAGACGCCAGCCATAATCCGGTCCGATAAATCCGGCAAGAAATTGACCTGCGGCAATACCCAGCGCCTGGGCGAGGGTTATCCATGCTGCCGCGGTCGCCCTATGGCGATGCGAGAAATAATCGCCTATCAGGGAATAGGTGAGAGGAAGTGCACCTCCGATAGCAATTCCCGTCAACGCCCGCAGCCAGAAGAGCTGCGTGTAGGTCTGTGCAAACCCGGTAAGTAAGCATGGGATCTCGCCCAATATTATAGTTATGATGAACAGGGTCTTACGTGATATGCGATCCGTGAGATATCCGATGAGAAGTGTGACCAGGCCACCGAAAAGCCAGAACATAAACGATATATTGCCTCCGAGTAAAACGTCCCTTTCAATGGGACCGAAGCCGAAATCGTTGGCGATCTGGGTGAGGTTCGGCGCCATGAGGTTCTGATCGGAGAAAAGGAAAAAGCTGATCAATGCGAGGAGCACCACGGCGTACAGTTCCTTTTTCCCAAAGGCAGGCCTAATTTCCATTATATCCCCCTTTTAATACCTAATTACGGGCTGCTTCGATTAATTTTTTTAATGCTTTTTCATATAGTGGAAAATCTTCCCAGATAATCGATACGTGTGGCAAGACTTCATTCCAATGCCCGCTTTTTTGGTTTCTCCAATCTTCTACGAACTCTTTGCGCAGCCCTGGATTGAACTTCGTTACTGATTCCATAGAAAATTCATCCTTGTCCCTGTATAAGTCCACGATGTTTTGGAATGCCCCAAGTATGTGCCGGATGTACTCATCTCTATGATTCGGATCGAGATAAAGGTTCAAGAAGTTGATTATTCCGTCCCAACGATATTTAACAAATTCCAGGACGCCATAGTACTTCTGGTAAAAGGCGTCCTTTTCCAGTTTCGTTTTTTCCAGGTCGGCGAATTCCAATGCCTTACTGATCTGTTTGGATTTTGCTTTATATTGTTCAATTCTTTGATTTGCCCATTCTTTGAAGTCCGGCAATTGTGATCTATTTACTATCTCGTGTTCTCCAACAAGTGCGGCGTATGCCGTATTCAACACTGTGGCAACGTGAATTGACTCAATATAATGGTTCAGGCTCTCCATCAAGTTCCTTGCGGAATCCTGGCTGAATCTTCTCTTGCAGAAGTCTTCACGAAATTGCATTTCATTCAGATTCTGGTCCCAGCAGAGTTCAGCACTCAAGTCGCAGAGGTATTCATTGGAGTTTGCGATTATATTGAAACAAAGATATCCTATCGCACCGTTTGCCGCGTTATCTTTAATTAACTGTGAAACATCCTGGGGCAATCTGCAGATAAAATCAGGAGGATATGTGGATTCCATCGAGGGGTGGAAAAGCCGCATGAAAGTTCTTGGTTTGAACCAGTTGAGCCTCTCCCCCAGGTTTGAATCCCAATCAACTACCTTAATATCTTCAGGCACTATATCAAGAAAAGCCGCCCATTCTTTCTGCTCCTGTTGATCCCAGTGAAAATCCCAGGTTTCAACATAGATCTCAGCCTGCGGGTCCAACTCCTTCAATAATTGACATGCCTGCACCGATACTTCAGCCCTGGTCTCAAAACTCTGGCAAAGCGGCTCCTCATGTTGATACGGGCATAGAAAGTAGATATGGCTTTCATCCAGGCCGAATGTTTTCAATATCCCTGACCATAACTTATGCATAATAGTCTTGCACTCAGGCTGCGATGCACAAATTCCCAGGCTATCCATGTGCAGAGGGTGGTATTTCAATTCGGGATAAGCATCTTTAAAAAAATAGGGAACCTGGGAGTAGAAAACATTGTACGAAACGTAAATCCCGCTGTTTCGCGCATAATTGATTACTTTCTTCATCAATTTCGTTCTATCGGCAAGTCCCATGGTAAACTTTTCTTCGTTTTTTAATTTGTTCAGCTCCGGGAACGCTTTGAAAACAACGTCACCCCAGAGGAAAGTCCCTTCATCATGTACCGGATTAAATATATTGAATCTCTTCTTGCGTATGTAATCTATCTCTTTTTTCCAATCTTGAAACGTCCACAGCCTCGAACAGTGAGAATAGGGCGCCGACCAATACGGATGGGTGAAAAAACCTCGATATTTAAATACCGGCTCTTGAACAATATCTATATCACGCCATAATGATTTCTTGAGAGTAGGAATTTTATCCCCATCGGGGAAAAATCCTATTCCGCAATATTTTTCAAGAAAATAATACATCGCATGCATTGTCCCGCGATCATCAACCCCCAGGAATAAGATCACTCTGTGTTGCCGGTATTCCAGACTTTTTATAAGAAAGCTCTCTTCCTTCAGACCATTGAGAGTTTTTCTTTTACTCTCAGGAAGCACTTGGCTGCCGACAGGCGAACCCACTGTTGTAAATACGAACGTAAGATCGACATCTGCACCTATACTGTTTATGTTTTTTATTGAATGTAACCTGTGTCCGGTCATACCAGCGATATAATGCTGGAAATCCCTGACAATAATTTCGGTAATCGGCGACTTTTTCATGTCGCAAATCAAGCCGTATGTGCTGGATACCATGACTCTGCCTCTCTTCCTCTTTATTTTCAGGTTTACTCTATGGCCGGAACACTTCGGATCTATCTCAGACTGTGCGATTATTCCCCCTAGATCACCAATGTGATTTTGGCTTAATCCTATGTAGCAAAAACACGCGTAAACCGTGATAAGGATTACGGCCATTTAGTGCAGAAGTAGAAAACTACGGCCTCATTTTCACCGGGTATATTATGCGGGATGTGTTTTGTACCTGCGGGGATATAAAAGGATTCACCCTCTTCGATTTTATATCTTGTATTGGTTTCAGGAATGTCGCAATAGGATGGACCTTTGGCGACGTAGTATACTTCGTCTCCGGGATGTGCCATGTCTTTTGCGCTTAACCTCTGCCCCGGCTGCATGATAAATATGCCGCAGGTCAATCCGTCCTCCTTTTGTAGAAAAAATTTCAAGTCACCGCCACCGCTTGTTTTCCTTCCAGGCGCTTCACCAGGCTTAATTACCCGTGCTTGTTCCATTTTATTTCCTCCTTTTTACTTTGCTCTATTAAATCTTGCCGCCCAGTCTGATTTCCCTGCCTTCCGATTGGCTTAGATATATCCCATCGAGAATAGTTTGGACATGGAGCGATTGTTCGGCAGGAACGGGCGAGGGCAATCCATGAACAATCGCACGCGCAAATTCCATACACTCCACAGCGTGCGGTTCAGTGACATCATCGGCAGTTTGAATTGAATTGTTGTAGAGCTGACGTGCAGCGTAATCATTTGTCAGGAAATTTGCCGCCGGCCATTCGCAGCCACCCTCTGTGCCATAGAGCCAGACTCTCATATCACATTCCGGTGTATCATGATGAAGGAGCCAGCTTACCTCGAGGATCAATGTTGCTCCGTTGTCGAAATGCACGAGGGCTGCCGCAAAGTCCTCTACCTCGATATCCTGAGGTATAAGGTTGCGTCCAGCCCAATTTGTGAACGCACCTTTATGTTTGGCCAGGGCGGTTTTAGCCACACCGTTGACCGCTGTAGGCCTCGGAAAATCCATCATCCAGAGTGTTAAATCCAGGATATGTGTTCCAAGGTCGATAGCCGGCCCGCCGCCGGATTGATCTTTGCGGATGAAAGTGGGTGAGGAAGGCAGCTGGCAGCGGCGGAGCATCCAGGCACGAGCGTGATATACATCCCCAAGTACACCCTCCTTAATTTTGGATTTCATCGCCTGTGATATGCTTTGAAAGCGAAAATGTTGCGCCGTCATCAGAAGCTTCCCCGAGCTATCTCGGGCAGCAATCATATTGCGGATATCATCCGGTTTTATAGACAGTGGCTTTTCACATAAAACATACTTGCCGGCCCGAAGGGCAGCTATAGTCTGCTCTGCGTGGAATATATTAGGTGAACATATATCCACTATGTCGATATCAGGGTCGCTAATCAAATCAGCAGGGTCTTCATAGAACCTGCTCGTGCCAAACCTATCTTGCCAGACGGCAAAGATTTCAGGCTTGATATCGCTACCCGCAACTAACTTAGTATAGGGCGAAAGTAACCATCCCGGCGCGTGGAAATGGGCGATCCCTCCCAGGCCAATGACGCCAACCCCAAGCTGTCTATCCAACTTATATTTTTCTGTCATTAAAATTAACCTTTACCTGTAACACACCATTCACAGCCACTGCTGGTAATCGACATGTATCTAATCTAAAACACTAGCTGTGATGCCGTAAAGACGCGAGCGTGAAGGAGCTTGACGGAATATGTGGACATTGCTATGATAAATGATTGTCGTTCAGTCATATAAAGCGATGGCGAGAAAAGCGGTACCGGGCAGACATAGTGCAATTCTTGCTGCCGCACGGGATCTTTTTAGACGGCAGGGCTACGCCCGTACGAGTATGGCACAGATAGCAGCACACGCGGGTATTGCGCGCGGGACTACATATCTTTATTTCGACTCCAAGTTAGCTGTAGCAGATGCTCTTATTGAGCGCTACACCAATGATATAGCCAAAATTTTTTCGAAATCGCTGTCCGACTCTTTGGGGCCTGAGCAAATCAGAACTTGCGTGCACAATATACTTTTATATTCTTCCGAGAACACCGATATAGTACGTTTACTTAACATACATGCTAACCTCGGGATGGAAGATGCAAGACCTAGTGACGACAAGAAGCTGCAGGAAATTCTGCGCACATCCATTATAGAAGGCATTAAAAGAGGCAAAATTCGAGAATATGATCCTTTAGCAGCTGCAGAGTTGGTCAGTGGATTAGTTGAGTGGACAACCCGGAAATGTTTTATTTGGCTGAAATGCGATACGTCTCGCTTTGAAGAAACGGCAATTCAAATGTTGGAACATGCTCTCATTAAATCCTAAGCCTTTTATACCAAACCATAGCGGCACGGAAAATTAGACTATCATCCGCTTATGCAACACATATTCAGCCGCACCGATAAGGCCAGCATCAGTTCCAAGCGCCGGCTTGACGATATGCACCGTGCTCATCGGCAGTTTGAAGGCGTGCTCCTTCATGGATTTCCTGGCCGGCCCCATTAGCATTGCACCCATCTTGGAAACACCGCCCCCAATTATTATCATCTGTGGATTCATTAGATTCACTAGATTCGCCAGCCCTATTCCCAGGTAACGGGCTGCCGCATGAACTACATCCAGGGCAAGCAGATCCCCTTTCCTGGCCGCCTCAGCCACCGTTTCGGACCTAATATTTTCGAGAATACATCCGGCAAGATCGAATACGATACTTTTTTCACCTAGAGCAACTCGTTCTCTCGCCATGCGACCTATAGCGGTTCCAGATGCTAGTGCTTCAAAGCAACCCCTGCGTCCACACTTACAGATGGGTCCGTCAATCATTATTATCATATGCCCGATCTCTGCCGCACACCCATCGATTCCGTTATACAGCTCGCCGTTGATAATCATACCTCCGCCGATACCGGTGCTAACTGTGATGTAAATTAAATTGCCTATACCACGGCCTGCGCCGTAACTGTGCTCGCCCAATGCAGCAGCATCGGCATCATTCACCAGGAATGCGGGCAATTTAAAGTCTTCAGCGATAAGAGCTGGCAACGGTATATTGCGCCAGCGCGGAAGGTTGGGTGCCTGTATTATCAGTCCCCTGTTTGTGTCGATGGGGCCCGGAGCCGCCACGCAGATGCCGCCGATCTGGTTTCTTTGCAATCCGGCTTTGTCAATGGCTTGGTCGATAGATGCTTTAATCCGTTCAATTACCCTAGCAGGGCCCTCTTCACCGAGGGTGAGGCAGTATATCCTGGACAGCATTGTACCATCATGAGCAAAAACGCCTGTAATTATTTTGGTGCCGCCCAAATCCACGCCAACAACAGGTGGTTTAGAGCGGGCCATCTGTTTTCAACTCGAGCGCCCTTCTGTAAAGGGCCTGATAGCGTTGGGCCGATGCTTGCCAGCTGAAATCCAATTCCATCACCCGTTTTATTACCCGTTGCCAGGCGGTCTTATTACTGAATGCTTCTGCCGCCTTTCTGAGCGCAAAGGCCAGTGCTTTTGCTGAGTATTCCGAGAAGACAAAGCCCGTTCCCTGTTTAAGATCGCCGCTCAGATTGCTCACCGTATCGGCCAGTCCCCCGGTATTTCGCACTACAGGCAACGTCCCGTAGCGCATGGCGATCATTTGTCCCAGGCCGCATGGTTCCCAGAGCGACGGCATGAGGAAAAGGTCCGACCCGGCATAAACAAGGTGCGCCCTGGCATTGTCGTAGGTAATATAAGCCCTAACATTGTCCGGATATTTGGATTCAATCTGCAGCAGCGCCTCTTCATAATACTCTTTTCCGCGTCCCAGAAAGATGAATCGTGCTCCTGTTGATTTAATTACTTCAGGAACGGCATTGATAATGATGTCCATGCCTTTTTGCTCATCCAGCCTCGAGACCATGCCGATCAGGGGAGATTCAGGACGCGATTTCCAGCCGGCCGTTTCCAGCAATTTAAGCTTGTTGATGGCCTTGCCGGTAGTATTTTCGCTGCTGTAGCCGGCCTCGATCAACGGATCACTTTCAGGATCGTATTCATCATATCCCACACCATTGATGATGCCGAAAAGGCTGCTCTTGCGAAATTCGATGAACGTCTGCATACCGCAACCATATTCGGCGGTCAGTATCTCACGGGCAAAATTCTCACTGACGGTATTAATTACGTGGGACCAGAGTATGCCCTGCACCATAAAATTCCAGGGTAGATCGGTCAGACCGGCCACTTGCCCGAACCAGTACTGGTTTATCCCGGACCTATGCAAAATGCGGTCATCGAAATTGCCCTGGTACCTCAAATTATGGATGGTGAATACCGTACGGCAATCAGACCGGCCTATTCTCAGCAGCAGAGGAAGCAAAGCTGTATGCCAGTCATGGCAGTGGACTATTTCGGGTTTCCAACCCAGATAAGGCAGCGACTGGTTGACGCAGTCGCAGAACACCCAGAATTTTTCGACCTCATCGCCACCATACACACTGTCTGATTTGGAAAAAATATCCGTGGATAGCAGGTAGACCGGGACTCCATCAAGGACAATCTGCTCCAGGGTGATCCTCCTGTATTCCTTGAGAGAAAACACAATGAGATCACGTATAACGGTCACGGCTTTATAGGAAGAGTAATCCACGAAGCCGTATTTAGGCACTATCACGCGGACCTGGTGACCCATCTTAATAAGCTCTGCCGGCAAAGAGCTTACAACGTCTGCCAGGCCCCCCACCTTGGTCAGGGGGGCAATTTCAGCGGCCGCAAAGAGTATCTTCATGGTTAACGGTCCCGGTTGGGTATACTAAAGCTTCAATTTTTCAGGTGCAGCGTTATCAAACCTGGTACCTGCGACGGCTCTTACTTTTGATTGTTTCGCCACTCTCTATCGTCTTGGAAGTAAAATCGGTAGCCTCCACCCAGGGCTCGATCTTGCAGTTTTTCCCAATTATTACATCGGAGGGTATCCTTGTGCCTTTGCCGACCAGCGTTATACCTGAATCCAGATGTTCGGGCTCCTCTTTGTTAGCAGTAACCTCATCCCCGGCTCCCAGATGGCACCCGCGGCTGACCCAGACCTGCTTATCGATAATGCACTTTTCTATAATAGCGCCACGACCGATAGTGGTATCTTCGAAGATGATGGAGTTTTTTACTACCGCCTCCTCTTCGACAAAAACCCGGGGGGAAATGACAGATTCAATGACCGTACCATTGATGATTGCCCCATTACATATGAGTGCCCTGCTCACCTGGGCATGAGGTCCCAGCTTAACGGGTGGGTATCCCTGCGTGATTGTCCTCACCTCATTCTCCGGATTATAAAGGTTTAATTCCGGAAGATCAACGATCAGGTCCATATTAGCCTGCCAGTATGCTTCCACGGTCCCCACGTCCCGCCAGTAGCCGCGAAAGCGGAATCCGAATACTTCGTATTTGCTTATCAGGTTCGGCAGAATATCATGCCCGAAGTCGAAGCCTTCCTGCTTGCCGGCCATTTCCTCTAAAGAATCGACCAGCACCTTTTTATTGAAGATATAGATGCCCATGGAGGCCAGCCTGCTCTTGGTTGTTTTGGGCTTCTCCTCGAAATTCACGATGCGCTCGTTATGATCGAGCGTAATAATGCCGAACCTGGACGTGTCTTCCTGGGGTACTTCATAGACCGCCACAGTCACATCTGCGTGCCGGTTGCGGTGAGAGGCCAGCATCTGGTCGTAACGCATGCTGTAGATATGGTCCGCCGATAGGACAAGGATCTCGTCTACTCTCTGATCGACTATATAATAGAGGTTCTGGTAAACGGCGTCAGCGGTCCCTTTATACCATGTCCGCTGCGAGCGGCTGAGAAATGGCTGCAGTAGCACTGCTCCTCCCAGTTCACGGTCCATGTCCCAGGGCCTGCCTACACCGACATGCCTGGCCAGCGACCTCGGGTTGAATTGGGTTAATACGGCAACATTATAGATACCCGAGTTGGCGCAGTTGCTCAGTGTAAAATCGATGATACGGTATTTTCCACCGAAAGGGACAGCCGGCTTGGCACGTTCATCAGCAAGGACACTTAAACGCTCACTCGCACCACCGGCCAGGATAATAGCTAAAACCCTTCTCATATCCGATATCGCAACCATACTTCAACACAATTTTAACCAAATACCGGATAATTGTCGATGGTTACGAATTATATTTTTCAAAGGACTTTTCCCCTACAGCAGCGCAACGTCAGATTTTTCTCTTTCCGTATTTTATTTACACAGTTCTATTACCAGCAGGTCTAAAGCCAGATCGTCCTCATATTTACCGGTCTTAATCGCTACATCGGTATCCAGCAGCGCGTGAAACGCTTTGCGTAATTTGGGTATGGTAAACGACCTGGCCTGCCGCAAGGTTTTCTCCAGTGGATATCTGGGATGAAGCCCGAGGCTCTCTCGGATCTCCTGCTGGTTCCCATGGCTTAATTCTTTAACCCTCAGGATGATTGCGAGCTGCCTCTCGATCATGGCCAATATCTGCTGCGGTGCCGTCCCGTATTTGAGCATGCGATGCAGCATGAGTTGCGCATCCTTGATCCGGCCCTCAAGCACCGCATCGACCAGAACGAAAATGCTTTCTTCCCGTGCAAAGCTGGATATCTCCCTGACATCACTGTCGCTTATCTCACGTCCCTCACAATAGGTCATCAGCTTGTTGAGCTCACCTGTCAGCGACCATAAATCACCACCGATATAATCAGCCAGCAGAGCCACAGCGCCTGCCGAGATCTTGCCCTTGCTCTTAACCGTGTAATCTTTGATCCAGGCCGCCAGTTCTTTGCCCTTTATCTCGTTCATTGGGAGCACCCGGTCGGCAGCAGGCGCCAACGATTTAAAAAGCTGGTTGACGGCTTTCGAGTCGAGGTCGGCATCGAAAAGAACCAGCACTGTTGTCGGAGGCATCAACTTAATGTACTCAGATATGCCCTGCCATTCTTTCAGCGCCTGCCCGGCCTCCTCGACACTACTATTGGCCCTGGCCTGCCTGTCACCTGGCTGGAAACGCTTTAACAATCCTTCTACGATCACCAGCCTGCTGGAGGCCATAAAAGGGACCACGCTGCATACATCATTCAAGGCCCTGATAGATAGTCTGCGTCCGTCCAGTGTCGTTGTATTGATTGCCACCATGTCCGGGCTGCCCAGGCTCGCTTTTATCTCGTTCAACGCCTGGTGGCATCTGTAACTGTCATCACCATATATTATGTAAAACATAGTCCTCCAGTGGCCTGTTGGATTAAATCAGGCTTTCTTGCGGGGTCAGTTAATAATTGTATAATAATGAGAAAAATGCAATACCGGTAATTGTGGAAACGCGGAGGTAATATGCTAGTTAAGAAGCTGTTGGGAAAAGAAGTAATCGGTTCGCATGGAGATAAGATAGGCAAAATGGCCGATCTGGACATCGACATTGTTTCGGGAATCGTTAAGTATGCAGTCATAAACGCCGGCCTTAACACGAAATACAAAATCAAACTTGACGATATCGTCACTGTGGGAGATACCGTCATACTCAGGTTGGCCGGCTCTGATTTAAAGAAGTCAGCCAAGAAGTAACAACCGAAAGCAGGACAACGGCTCCAACCGGCGGCCGGTGCGCCATTTCTGGCCAGGATACCTGTAGATCCACGTCTTGCCGCCCTCTGCTACGAGGGTCAAATCGAGCGGTACAGCTCCGACGTATTGGTTTCCCTGAGAGAGGGCCTGCTCAAAGCCATTCCGAGCAACGCCTGATACTTCTGCCCCTTGATTTAAAACGTCTGAAAATATATACTTTTTAGACGCTTTTGCAAAAGCAATAGAGACTATTTCCGGTTTGATACCCCATTGTGGTTTTGCATCTGGAGGAAACTATGGCATTTGATGCTTTCGAAGAACAGCAGCAAGGTCTCGAGATCTCAATGGACCTCGAGATGATACGCGATAACCTGGTGGCCGAGCTCAAATCTATAAACGAGTATGAAGCACAGGTTGAGATGATCGACAATGAAGATGCAGCTGACACCATCGAGCAGATACTCGAAGATAAAAAAACTCATGTAGCGAGGCTAATAAAGCTGCTGAGATTGCTTGATCCCGTACAAGCTGAAAAATTAAATAACGAATTAAGGTAGTGAGAAAATGGCACACAAACCAAAGCTAAAGGCGGCCAAAAAGAACCGCGGTAAAACCAAGAGCAGTAAACGTAACGTAGTTAAAAAGATCACTGCATAGGTTTCGTTGGAGACTCCGGTTTGAAGGTACTGGTTATCGGCAACGGGGCACGCGAGCATACTCTCGTGTGGAAAATTGCCCGGAGCCCCCAGGTCGATGTCATATTTGCTGTCCCGGGAAATGCCGGCACAGGCAATTTGGCCAGCAATCTGGATATACCCTTAAACGATATCTCCTCGATAATCAAAAAGGCCCATGAACTGGGAATCGGACTGGCTGTAGTAGGCCCTGAAGCTCCTCTGGCGGCGGGGATCACAGACCTTTTTAACCAGGCCGGCATACCTGTTTTTGGCCCGTCCAGGGCTGCAGCACGCCTCGAATCAAGTAAAGCTTTCGCCCGCGATATAATGCAAAGAAACAACGTACCTTGTGCCGCCGGCGGGACCTTTACCAGCTATAGCGAGGCCAAAACATATATTGAAACTCATGATGTGCCCATCGTTGTTAAGGCTGACGGACTGGCTGCAGGCAAGGGAGTAACAGTGGCGCAGACTGCAGATGAAGCTCTTGGTGCTCTCCATTCAATAATGAAAGACCGGGCTTTCGGAGCGGCCGGAGACACAGTAGTTATCGAGGAATGTCTGCTTGGCAAAGAGGTGAGCCTTCTGGCCTTCAGCGACGGCAAAAATGTGATCCCGATGGTCCCGGCATGCGACTACAAGAGGGTTTTCGACGGCGACCAGGGACCAAATACCGGAGGAATGGGCAGCTACAGCCCACCCGGTTTCTTCGATCAAGAAATGACTCGCCAGGTAGTGAAAAATATCATTCAGCCTACCGTGGTCGCCATGGCAAAAGACGGATCTCCCTACAAAGGCGTGCTCTATACCGGGCTGATTATCACGCAGCAGGGACCAAAGGTGCTCGAGTTTAACGCCCGGTTTGGCGATCCGGAAACACAGGTAATCCTGCCGAAGCTGGAATCTGACCTGGTGGAGATCATGCTGGCTGTGCTGGATGGCCGGCTTGACCGGGTGAATATCGACTGGAGCAACGATGCATGCGTGGGCGTAGTCATGTCGTCGGGCGGATACCCGGGCAACTACCGCACAGATTTCCCAATTAGCATATCTGACAGGTTGGAAAAAGATGTCAATATATTCTATGCAGGCGCCACTAAACGCGAGGACGGCAACGTCGTTACCAGTGGCGGCCGGGTCTTAACGGTAACGGCCAAAGGTCGCAATCTGAAAGAGGCCAGGGAGAAAGTATACCGCAATATTCCGTATATCGATTTTGAGGCTTGCCACTTCCGACGGGACATTGCGGCGAGGGAGGTGAATTAATGGCTCTGGTTGGCATTGTGATAGGGAGCAAGACGGATGAGGAATTCATTCAGCCTGCCCTCGAAATATTTAAGGAGTTTAAGATCGAGTACGCTATAGATATATTGTCTGCACACCGTAAGCCGGACAGGGTACGCCAGTATGCCCTTGAAGCAAGCTCGAAAGGCTACGAGGTTATAATTGCCGCTGCAGGCAGCGCCGCCCACCTGCCCGGGGTCATTGCTTCGTGGACAACTCTACCTGTTATAGGGGTGCCTTTACCTACCAGCGATTTAAAAGGTGTAGACTCGCTGTATTCCATCGTTCAAATGCCTGGAGGAGTCCCGGTTGCCTGCACGGGCATAGGCGCGGCAGGGGTAAAGAACGCGGCGCTGCTGGCCGTCCAGGTTCTGGGTGTGAAGTTCGTAGATATCAAGAGATCCTTTGCAGAATACAAACGCAGGTTGGCTGAGGCGTAAGGCAGGTAAATATGATTGAACGCTATTCGCGCCCAAAAATGAAAAAAATATGGTCGGACAAAAACAAGTTCGATAAATGGCTGCAGGTTGAAATTGCCGTATGCGAAGCCTGGGCCGACGCCGGACGCATACCCCGATCAGCTTTACAAAACATCAGGAAGGCCAGCGTTGATTTTGATCGCATGGGAGAGATACTCAAGGTCACACATCATGACGTAACGGCCTTCCTGAATGCCGTAGGCGAAACAGTGGGGGAGGATTCACGTTATATTCATCTCGGCCTGACTTCATCAGATATTATAGATACGGCACAGGCCCTGCAAATTCGCGAGGCCGCTGACCTGCTTTTAGAGGATATGGCGATATTGACCGCGGTGCTTGAGGACAGGGCCATTTCCAACAAGGACACCATCATGATAGGGCGTACGCACGGAGTACATGCCGAGCCCATAACATTCGGGCTGAAGCTGGCCTTATGGGCGCAGGAGATGAAACGCAATTATGCCAGGCTGGAAGAAGCGAAGAAAGGTATCAGCGTAGGCAAGATATCCGGGGCGGTAGGTACATATGCCACTGTATCACCGGATATCGAGGCCAAAGCGTGTGCCTCTCTTGGGCTGGCCTGCGCCCCTATCTCGAACCAGGTGATCCAGCGAGACCGTCACGCCCAGCTTATAACCACGCTTGCCATCGCGGCAAGCTCGCTTGAAAAATTTGCCACCGAGATCAGGGCACTGCAGAGGACTGAGATTCTGGAGGCGGAGGAACCTTTTTCGAAAGGACAGACAGGTTCATCCGCCATGCCTCATAAGCGTAATCCCGAGCTTTGCGAGAGAGTTTGCGGACTATCACGTTTGATCAGGGGCTATTCCGTAACCGCACTGGAGAATATGGCGCTCTGGCACGAACGTGATATCAGCCATTCATCCAACGAGCGTGTGATTCTGCCGGACGCCTGTCTTGTCCTCGATTATATCTTAAGCTTGTTCACCGGCGTTATGAAGGGCCTGCAAGTATACCCGGATAATATGAAGCGCAACCTCGAGATAACTCAGGGCCTGATATTCTCACAGAATGTCATGCTTGCGCTGGTGAGCAAAGGGCTCAGTCGTCAGAAGGCATATGAACTCACACAGCGCAATGCAATGGAAGCATGGAGAACCAGGACCCCCTTCCTGAAACTGCTCAAATCAGACCCCGATGTTTCCAGCCACTTAAATGCAAAGGAAATGGATACTTTATTTGATTACCGGCGCTTCCTCAAGCATGTTGATGCGGTCTTTGAGCGTTTGGGTTTGATTAAGAAAACGCGTAAATCACAGATTAAGAGATAGGAGTTACGACTTGGACATTATATTCGACAGCTCACTGAAACTACCATTATTCGGAAAAGGCAAGGTCCGGGATACCTATCAAGTAGGGAATAAACTCCTGATAGTAGCGACCGACCGGATCTCTGCCTTCGATGTGGTGCTTCCCAGAGGCATACCTGACAAGGGGATAGTGCTTAACCAGGTATCGGCTTTCTGGTTCGGAAAAACCTATCATATTATACATAACCACATGGTTGAATCGATTGAAAGCCGGAGGGCGCTGTCGAAATACTCCCCCTGGAAAAGACCGTTGCCCGAACTGCTGCTCGGCCGCTCGATGGTTGTCCTGAAGGCGGAGCGTGTGCCGGTAGAGTGCGTTGTCAGAGGATATATTGCAGGTTCGGCCTGGGCGGAATACAAGAAAAAGGGAACAATCAACGGGCGAAAGGCGCCTAAAGGCCTGATAGAAAGCCAGGAACTGCCCGAGCCTATTTTTACGCCTACTACCAAGGCGGCAATCGGCCATGACCTGCCCCTGACTCCCGGGGAGTTGATTGATCTGGTGGGAGAGAGGACGGCCCGCAAGATCGAAGCTAAAAGCCTGGAGCTTTACAATTTCGCACGCTCACATGCCAGCGAGCGAGGCATCATCATAGCCGATACTAAATTCGAATTCGGTTTCCACGATAAGGAACTCATGCTGATTGATGAGGCTTTTACACCTGATTCAAGCCGTTTCTGGGATGCCAGCCAGTATGAGCCGGGACAATCTCAGCCAAGCTTCGATAAGCAGCCGGTCAGAGATTGGTTGATTGCCTCGCGTTGGAATCAGAAAACGCCCGTGCCGGCGCTGCCGGCAGATGTTATTGAAGCGACGACTGAGCGTTATCGCGATGCCTATTCACTGCTGACCGGGAGGAAATTTAAAAATGTATTTATCTAAAGTCTACATAACGCTCAAGCCAACCGTGAACGATCCGCAGGGGCTGACCATCAAGGGCGCTCTTCATACTCTGGGTTTCAACAACGTGGAGGAGGTCAGGGCCGGCAAATACATCGAGATAAAAATTTCAGCTAACAATCTGGAAAAAGCGCAGGCTGAATTACAGGACATGTGCAAAAAGCTGCTGGCCAATCCTGTTATCGAGAACTTCCGTTTTGATCTGGAGGAGATCAGGTCCACCTGAGGTTCAGGGTACCCTGTATTTGATCTTTAATACAGCACTGTCCAGGCAGATCATGTCGGCCACGCTATCCCAGTTAGTCGAGGTAAAGAAACCCAGCCTGAACTGACCCCTTCCCTGGGCGTTGGAAAGCAGCTTCTGTATTATGTTATCCCCCCGGTCATCCAGGGTCACATCTACCAGCAGAGGGACTGTGTTTTGCAAATCCATCAGTTTCAGGCTTCCCACTGCAGGCGCCGGGGCCTCGTAGGCTAATCTACCCAGGCTTCCCATTGAACCGTACTGATACTGACATATCTCCAGAGCACCCATGTTGCCCCAGTTGGCGCTACTATAAGCAGGATTCCCCACGACGGAGTATCCCGTAAGGTCAAGTACGGCTTCGCTGATTATCGCAGTGGGTGGCAGTGTAGTCAGATCAAAGCTTAGAAATGCTCGGACGGCCTGATTCTGGGGATTATCGCCCGCGCAGACAACACCTGAGCGGGCATAATTCGCACCGCTTTTGGTCAGCGATCCGCTCTCATTCAGTACTACGTTCAATACAGCGATACCCTCATCACCCTGCTGTATCTGAGGTCTACCCACAACTGCCACTGTCGCAGCCGCCATACTACTCCCGGCTGAATTCAGCGCCGTCAGGTTATAAGTCGTAGTTCCATATGGCATGACGGATCTGGTGCCGCTCAAGGGCACAGGGCCGATCCCATTATCTATGCTGACTGTCTGGGCTCCTGTCACAACCCAGTTCAGTACAGTGCTCTGACCCTCGTCCACTATGGCGGGATTAACCGCAAAGGTTGCCACAACAGGTTTACCCCCCTCAGATGTCATCTGAGGGAAAGTAACGGGCAGATATAAGCATCCTGACATAAAGACAATGACTAACAAAAGCGTTATCAGAAGTTTTTTCATGAAGTGTCCTCCCGGAGAAGTGTTATCTTTGTCACAAAAGGATAACGAAAAAGCTACGTTAACGTTTAGCCGCCGCTATCGATTCGGCTTTACTCTGGAATCACGTAGCGGACAATCAGTTTAGCGTTGCCGGAGCTGATATCAAGGTAATTGGCACTGCTTTGACCGCTTTGAACTGTCGACTGACCCCAATTCGGTTGGTTGGTATAGTCAGCACGACTGTAATAATAGTATTTTTCGAACTGCAGGCGTATCTGATAGCGATCGCTGCCTGCATCGAGTTGCTTCTGTAGTGTGATGACAAAATTCGGTGAGGTGAAGGGTGTGCTCGGCATCTGGCTGGCCACGAAATTGTAGTTCCAGCTAAACAGGTAGCCGGCGGGAACTATAATCATATAGTCGTTTGGTCTCAAATAGTTGCCATATTGCTGGTTATAAATGTTGAGCGAGCCCTGCCAGGGAAATGGTGAATTGATCACCACGGATTTCGAAATATCCAGGTCTACACCCTTTATAATGGCATCTTGCGGGATGGAAGATATATCGAAACTCAGAAAGCCCTGCATCGGTATCTGCAAGTCGTTCTGTCCAACCATGACTCCGTCCAGGATGACATCGTCCTTTCTGACCGTGCCATCCTCGGCTGAGACAGAATATAAAGTGGTCGTATATACATGCAAGGGGGTTACAATTATCCTGGTGTTGGCTGTCATAGTCCCCTCATCATTCCTGGCATAGATGGTATAAACGGTATCCTTCTTTGGCTGAACCGATCGGCTGCCCGACATGGACACGCCACCGATATCAGGGTCTATGCGCACAGTGCCGAACCCGCTTACGTCCCATGTCAGTGTGGACCATTCCCCTTCATTGATTTCGGGTGGGGTAGCCGTAAACACCCTTATTGACATCTTTTCCGGGCCCCCGGGTATAAGCACGGTGACATTCGTACCGACCTCATTGGACCAGTTGCCGTAACTGTCCTGCGCTTTGAACCAGATCGTATGCTGGCCTGCTGACAGCGAATCGGTCTCAAAGGTTGCAAGCTGGCTTAAATTCCCGTTGATGCTGGACCGCCAGTTGTAACCTACAATCTGGCCGGTCGAAGAGATCGCATGCCCCGAGAATTTGACATTCTCACCGGTGTAGGTCTGTGGGGAGGATACTGAGTCGATGTAGGCGAGAGGAGCCAATTTGGTATCCACAACGGGCCTCACACATCCCGTAACAAGTACGGCCAACATCATTATAGCTATAGCCGTCTTTCTCAAATTGACACCTCCGCGCTTGTGGTATTTCCCACAATCTAACATTGTATTACTGGCTTGTCAATATACTTATTGATGGATTTTAGTCCTGACATACTGCATAACCTTGCCCATGACTTCGCCAGCCTTGCCCTCGATTCGTATTGCCGCCCTGGAATCCATGGGTGTCGCGCCAATATTGATGATAACGATCTTGGCCCCTGCATTATATGCATATTCAGGAATATAAGCCGCAGGGTATACGATCAGGGTGGAACCTATTACGATGCATAGGTCGCACAGATTTGCCCGGCGGGAAGCCTCGCTAAGGACGGCCTGCGGCAACATTTCACCGAAATATACGGCGTCAGGTTTGAGTATGCCCTTACAGGCCTCGCACTCCGGCAACTCCTCGCTGGCAAGGCGCGAGATTATCTCGGCCATCGGATATCGCCTGCGGCAGCCCAGGCAACGAACATACTGCATATTGCCGTGCAGCTCAAAGACCTTCTCATCAGGCACGCCGGCTATCTGATGGAGGTTATCGATATTTTGCGTTACCACGCAGTCCAGCCTGCCCAGCTTATCTATCTCTGCTACAGCGTAATGAGCAGCGTTCGGTTGCACGTCTTTGATCAATCCACCTTCAGCCAGGAGCTTCCACTGCGACTTTCTAACTTCAGGACGGGCGACGAACCTCTGGATGGTGAAATCCTCAGGGTCCATCTTTGTCCATATACCATCCTCACCCCGAAAGTCCGGTATGCCGGACTCGGTGCTGATTCCTGCCCCGCTGAAAACAACGCACCGCTGCGAATTCACAATAAGCTCGGCTATCTGTTCTGTCAGCTCCTCGATATCGTTGCCTCCCCTGATTCAATTCCTGCGATACTATACTTTCTCAGCTTGAATCTGCTCATTAATTATACATGGTTCAACCTCTTTGATATATTAATATGGCTATATCATGCATGACATCCTCGATTATTTGGAAAACAATTTAACTACCGGCTTCGTCGGTAGAAAGTTGCATTACCTGGCGATCACATCTTCGACACAGGATGTGGCCAAAGACATGGCCGACCGGGGAGCCCCGGAGGGCACCGCCGTCATAGCCGGTAAGCAGCAGTCGGGCCGCGGCAGGCTGGGCAGATCCTGGCTATCTCCGGAGGGTGGGCTTGCCACATCGATAATACTTCGCCCTACCATGTCAGTGCTTCCTCTCCTGCCGGCCATATCTGCGCTGGCGGTTTTCCGCACGATTAAAGCAACAGGAATCGAGGCCGGCATCAAATGGCCGAACGATATCCTGATCGGTGGCCGCAAGGTTTGCGGCATTCTAATAGAACATACACTGGTCAACGGTGTTGTCAGCTACAGCGTTATAGGAATTGGTATCAACATAAATTTCGACACCGGCCTGTATCCTGAGATAGCCGGTTTCGCAACCAGCCTCTCGGTTGAGTTGGGTCATGAACTGCCGGTGGGCCAGGTGGCATTGCGCCTGTACACCGAACTGGAGGCGCTCTACCTGCGTTCTAATAAACCGGACTTAATACTCAGTGAATGGGCAGCCAACATGATAACTATCGGCAGGCACGTGAAGGTTCAGTCGGGCAACAACACAATCGTAGGTACAGCCGAAAGCATCAACGGATCAGGCCACCTGATATTGCGCCTGGATGACGGATCTACTCAGGAGATCGTGGCGGGCGATGTATCACTCATCCAGGGCAGCAGTTAATAATAAGGGCGGCTATATAGCCGCCCTTATTTCATAATCTAAAATCCTTGTCAGGCGTTTAGCTTCTTCTGATCGCCGCCCGGCTTCTGCAGCATGGGCTGAATGAGATCGATGGGCATGGGGAATACCACGGTATTAGTACGTTCTGAAGATATGGCCACCAGCGTCTGCAGGTAGCGCAGTTGCAGGGCCATCGGCTCTTTCGAGATTATTCGGGCAGCTTCAGCCAGCTTCTCTGCCGCCTGCGCCTCACCCTCGGCGGCGATGATCTTGGCCCGCCTGCCCCTCTCGGCTTCCGCCTGCGCAG
>CAYVBI010000001.1:21819-54345 GCA_964448985.1 uncultured Dehalococcoidales bacterium | reverse complement strand
CCGAGCTGCACACCGGTATCGATGTCTTCCCTGGTGGCCACACCGTTCTCGTACATTTCGAAAGCTTCCACCATATATGGCAAAAATGAGCGGTTGACGATGAAGCCCGGCCTGTCAGGGGCAATGATAACGGTCTTGCCCAGCGACTTGCCCCACTCCACCGCTGCCTCCAGCGTCTCTTCGCTGGTAGTTATGGTCTTGACCAGCTCCAGCAGCTTCATGAGCGGCACGGGGTTGAAGAAATGACAGCCCAGCACCTTGTCAGGTCGTTTGGTCGCTGCCGCCACATCCATAACCGACAGGCATGATGTATTTGTGCTGAGAATAGCGCCGGGGCCACAGACTCGGTCCAAATCGATAAAGATCTTTTTCTTGAGGTCGAGGTTCTCAATAGCCGCCTCCACCACCAGATCGCAATCTTTGAAATCCGTCATGTCCGTGGTACCCTTGATCCTGGCCAGCGTGCTGTCCATATCGGCCTGGGCCATTTTGCCCTTCTCCACCGCCTTTGAAAGCGAACCCCTGACGGCAGCCATGCCCTTATCCAGCAGATCTTTGTTAATCTCGGACACGATTACATCGTAACCCGTCCGGGCACTCACCTCGGCTATGCCACGGCCCATCAGTCCACATCCCACAACGCCTACTTTCCTTATAGTCATGGTCTCCCTCCTGTAAAGTGTTATTTAGCTTTAAAATCCGCCTTGCGCTTCTCGATAAACGCCTGCCGTCCCTCCTTGAAATCCTCTGTTTGGGTAACGGCTTTTTCAAGCTGGTGCTCGATCTCCAGGCCGTTGAGCAGGGTGGTATTCAAGCCCAGCATCATAGCCTGCTTGGCAGCCCGTGCG
This sequence comes from uncultured Dehalococcoidales bacterium, assembly GCA_964448985.1. GTDB lineage: Bacteria > Chloroflexota > Dehalococcoidia > GIF9 > UBA5629 > CAIMUM01. The sequence continues at coordinate 53,497 of CAYVBI010000001.1, read as the reverse complement.
GCCAGTGGCGCCGGTTTGAGCAGGGCTTCAGCCATTTTCTTTGCCTCGTTCATCAGCTCGGCCGCCGGTACGATCCGGTTGATCAGGCCGATGCGATAGGCCTCCTGTGCGTCGATGGGACGCCCCGACGTAAGCATCTCCGTGGCCTTTGCCAGCGCAATAGCTCGGGGCAGACGCTGTGTGCCACCCCAGCCCGGGATAAGGCCCAGATTGATCTCGGGAAAGCCGAAGGTGGCATTCTCGGCCGCGATCCTTAGGTCGCAGGCCAATGCCACCTCGAAGCCGCCACCCAGGCAGGCGCCATTGATAGCGGCTATGATGGGTTTCCAGATCTGCATATCCTCGCATATAGCCGGCGCCGGCATTTCACCACGGTGAGCGCTCTGCTGTATCAACGGCAACGTGGTTTTGATATCGGCCCCCACAGAGAAGGCCCTCTCACCTGAGCCGGTGAGGATGGCCACCCATAGTTCCTCGTCAGCATTGAAATCGTAGAAACACTTGTTGATCTCGCTGATCTGCTGCGGATCGAACGAGTTCAGGGCTTCCGGGCGGTTCAGTGTAATTATGGCCAGCCTGCCCTCTTTTTGATAACCTACTGCCATAAAAATCCTCCTTATTCGTCGATTGATAAACGCCAAATTATATCAAAATGGCGCACTTAAGTTACACTGTACTCTGATACGATGGACCGACGAACAACGACTTTACTTAAGGGCTTCGGCTATCTCGCGCGCAAGCTTCTCGCTCTCCTCTCCATCCAATCCATCACCCACCTCCAGCTTGCGCACCATGTTCTTTATCTCTGGAGATTTATCGAACAGCCTTGCGATCTTATTGTTCTGCTTGGCGATGATTGAATCCAGAGCTGTGAAATCCACGCCAAGATCAAACTTGCTATTGAAAAAGTATACAAGCCGTTTTACCGCGCGAGGGTCATCTATGGACACCAGGTAGTACGGCACTGGCACCCACAGGTTGACCGCCGGTATGCTGCGCTGCCCGGCCAACCATGCCAGATACGAGCTCAGTGTGGGCTTCTGCCCGGGAGGGGTCTCGTAATCGTTGTCCGCAACGACATTATACGGTTCCAGCGCGGCCTTCATTTCCTTGTTATTCACGATCGATATAAGCAACCGCGGGACAGTATGCGCGGCGGCGGAGATCATGGCCCCCATGGTATATATCTCCTTGACCGCGCAATCCCGATACGCAACATCCAGCAACGATGTAAGAAACCGGTACCAGCCCATCCTGGGAACACTGCTCTTGAAAATGACCAGGTTGTTGCGGTCGCACACGTAAAACTTGCTCTCGGGAAAGCGCGCCACATCGTCCACTACATTCACCCCACCCATGGGAAAGAAGCCCTCCGGCAGCACTTCACCGAACTCCCTGAACTCCAAAGCCTGTAACAGGTAGTCGGCGACCCGCACTCCCAGGCTACTGGCATCCTCGGCCCAGGCTACTATCAAGACGGATCCTTTAAGGTCGGGGCTGCCGCTCAATCCAACAGCATCTTCACCGCTCACTGCTGCTCTCCCTTAGCATCACGTTTAAAGAATTTATCTATGTCGTCAAGTATCTTCTTCTTATCGTCCTCGGTTATCAGCCCTTCGCTCTCAGCCGCAGCCACAGTAGACTCTTTGAGCCGATCAAGCTGCTGCTTGATCTCATCAGGAAGCTTCTCATAGAGCCGTGTCAGTTCGCTTTCGCTTTGCCTGGCCAACTCATCTATCACTTCCATGTCGATCCATATGTCAAGGGCCGACGAAAGCACTTCGAGCACCGACTTGGACCCTTTGGGATATGGAAAGGGAAAACCTTGAAGGTATATCGGAATCTCTCCCATAATGCAGACCGCATCGATGCCGCGTCGACGGGCAATGCCCAGCAAAAGCCCGTTAAGGCCGGCTATATTGCCCTCACCCGCACGACCCTCGATATCGGACATCAGCACGGTATTATCATAGCTTTTGAACTCAGCTATGAGTTCTGCCGAATTGGGCACAGCCCAGGCCCGCGACCTCGCCGTATGATGTATGGGCGCCACTGCTGCGCCGGAAGTGTAAATACGCCTGCACCCGTACTTCTCAGCCACATCCAGTACCAGATTGGCCATATCATAGGCCATGCTGCCGGTGGCGTAGACGCCTCCTCCCTCGGCTGGCTGCTCTTCTCCGATGAATAAAATAATGTCTTGCTTGCCTATCGTGTGGTAGAAAAAATCACTGGCGGGAAAATCCACTTTTATCAGCTCGCCACCACGTATAATAACCTTCTTGGGATAGAAAAAATCATAGGGCTCTATATAGGCCATTTGCTCGGCACGCATTGACCTGCGCAACGTGTCCAGGGCGATTAGTCCGATATTGCCTATGCCCGGCCAGGCTGCGATCATGACAGGATCGTTCAGGCCGGGCTCTTTTAAATAGCGAATTCCCATATGTTCACCTGTGATAAATTGATTATAGCATATCAAAAGTGGGCTTAACGGCAAACTATGCGCAGCATTGGCAATGCGGCATCCATCAAAGGCCTCTCAGCTACGAAAAACTTGACATTGAGACGCATAATCAAGATGATATTAATTAGTGCAGGCATTGTGAAGTGAAGGAAGAAGGACGTTCATCCGCTGCAAAAGCGGGAAGAAAGATCACGCAGCTGCCAAAGATCCTCATTGTGGACGACAGCGGAGAGAACCTGCGTCTCTTCAGCACCATTCTGAAAAACGCAGGTTACCGTATCACCACTGCTGCAAACGGCAAGGAAGCCCTGCAGAAACTACGTAAAGGAAAGCCGGATTTAATATTATCCGACATACTCATGCCCGTGATGGACGGATTCCGACTCTTGCAGGAATGCAAAGCGGACCCGGGCCTGAGCCATATCCGGTTTGTTTTCCTTACCGGAGCCTTCACCGATGCCAAAGATGAGGATCTCGGGCTTAAGCTCGGAGCCGACGTTTTCCTGCGCAAGCCCATCGAGCCGGACGAACTGATACGCATACTGGCGGAGGTACTTCTACGCAAACCCACTGCTAAAAAGAGGGGAAGCAAACCGAAGGAAGATAAAAACAGACCTGATAGCAGCCTTTATAATGCTGCCCTCATGCAGAAGCTCGAGCGGAAGATGGAGGCACTGGAACAGGAGATAGCCGAGCGAAATAAAGCCGAGGATGCCCTGACTAAAAGCGAGGCGCAATACCGCTTGCTTTTCGAGACCATGGACCAGGGTGTGATGTGCTGGACTGAGGGCAGAGTGATATCGGCTAATCCGGCAGCGGCCAGGATACTGGGACTGACGATCGATGATATGGTAGGACGGGCAGCAATCGACGCTGTGTGGAAAGGCTTCCATGAAGACGGGAGCGACTTCTCCGCTGATGATTTCCCTATAACTATAGCAGCCAAAACCGGCAGGCCGGTGCGGGATGTAACCATGGGGTTCTTCAACGGCACCGATAATAAAATCCACTGGATCAGGGTGAGCGCCATACCCCAATTTCACCCGGGCGAAGACAGTCCTTACCAGGTCTATACTACTTTCGATGACATAACCGATCGCTTCTTCGCCTTCAAGGCCCTACAGGAGAGCGAATCACGCATGTCAGCCATACTCGAAAATACCCAGGACGCGATGTGGTCAATCGACAGCGATTATCGTCTGATTGCAACTAACAACAGCGCTCGCAAGCTCTACCGACAGCTTTACGGCATCACCCTCACAGAGGGGCTGGACGTACTTTCTTCTATGCCCCAGGAAAACAGGGACCTCTGGACTATGGTCGGGCGGCGTATATTAAAGGGAGAAAAGGTTGCATTCGAAAGACTCTATGACTTTGCGGACGGCCCCGCCTGTTACGAATTCTCACTCAGTCCTATCCTTTCGGCATCCGGACGGGTTGCGGGCGCAGCATGTTCAGCCAGGGACGTGACCGAGCGCAAAAAGGCTGAGCAGCGGATAAAGGAGAGTGAAGAACGGCACCGCGCTGTGCTGGAGAATATCTCCGAATCGATCTTCGTTATACAGGACGGCCAGGTCAAATTCTGCAAGTCCGGCATTTCGGCCATCACCGGTTACAGTGGAGAGGAGATACTTAATAAGTCACTGGCGGACATCATCCACCCCGATGACATCAAATCCGTTATGGATAGCCATTTCCGCAGGACGGGTGGAGAGCAGGCTCCTTCGGAGCAGATCTACAGGGCAATAGCTAAAAACGGTGATATCCGCTGGGTGGAAGCGCACGTAAACACTATTGAATGGGAGGGACGCCCGGCCGCGCTTGCGGTGCAGTCCGATATTACCGAACGCCGTCAGATGGAAGCCTCCATCAAGAAGACCAGCCGACTCTATAAAACGCTCTTCCTATGCAACGCAGCCATGGTACATGCCACCAGTGAAATAGAGCTTCTCCAGAACATCTGCAGGATCATGACTGAGACAGGCGGCTATCGCATAGCCTGGACAGGCTATGCTCAGGATGATGAGAATAAGGCCATTAAGACCGTGGCAATCAGCAGGGCCGACGCAGGCAAATTAGAAAGCGCGGGCATATCGTGGTCTGACAGCGAGATGGGCAGCGGCCCGGCGGGCAAGGCCATACGAACAGGAAAAACCGTTGTGATCCAGGACATCTCACTGGATCCCGCATATAAGCCGTACCTCAGCCTTGTGGAAAAAGCCGGCATCCGGTCGACTATATCGCTGCCTCTCAAGTACCGCGATAGCGTATTCGGCTCAATTAATATATATTCCGACCGCAAGAACGCTTTTGAAGAAGACGACATCTCACTGCTGGATGAGCTTTCAGAGGACCTGGCTTACGGCATTGCGGCGCTGCGAGAACATATGCAGCTTAAGGATGCGGAATCATCGCTCAGGAAAAGCGAGGAGCTTTTCCGCAAGGCCGTACAGAGCACCACCGATATCGTCTGGGACTGGGACATCAGCGCAGGCCTCGTAACATGGTTCGGGGACATCGACGGTATGCTGGGGTATCAACACGACGAGTTCCCTCGAACGCTGGATGCCTGGGAAAATACGCTGCACCCCGATGACCGCGGCCGTGTTATGGAGGCGCTAAACCGCCATGCTGAAACGGGTGAACCTTACAACGTCGAGTACCGCATCGCGCGTAAGGATGGATCGATACGAAACTGGATAGACCGCGGATTAGTAATCTATGACGAAAACGGCAGGATCACACATTCGGTGGGAGCCTGCGTTGATATCACGGAACACAGACAGTCTGAGGCCATGGCTAAGATACGCCGCGATCTGGCTTTGAAGTTAGCCGGCCGTATAGACATGGAGACGGCGCTTAAATACTGTCTGGACGCCGCTATAGCGATCTCCGGATTCGACACAGGCGTGATCTTTATCCGAGATGAAAAGAGCGGCGATTTCAAGGTAGCCTGTCATCACCAGGCCTCAACATACCTGAGAGAACACTATTCTATCTTGAAAGCCGATTCCGCTGACGCCCGCCATATCAGCAAAGGCAGGCCACATTACGTAACAGCCGAGGAGTTCACGCCACCATTTGAGGAACGGCTCAGGCCTGAAGGACTTACATTTGACGCGATGGTACCAGTCGTTTACCAGGGGCGGGTTATAGCCAGCCTGAGTATCTTTTCGCATACACAAAATAATCTGCCCCTCGTAATCCGCGATTCATTGGAAGCGATAGCCGCCGATATCGGCATCATCATCGATCGGCTGTCCTCCAGGCAGGCGCTGCAGGCCAGCGAAGAGCGCTACCGGTTCATCACTGAAAACACCGCGGATATCATCTGGATGCTGGATAAATATCTAAACTACACTTTTATCAGCCCTTCCGTTACCAGGCTGAGCGGATTTTCCGTAGAAGAAGCGATGTCACGCGGGATAAACCAGCGGATGACGCCGGCATCAATGGATAAAATAGTCGAAGCTTTAGACAACGGCAGCATCCCCACCCTGGACGGCACCCCTGGCCAGAAGCGCTGGTTCACTCTCGAAATGGAGACTTACCACAAGGACGGCTCCACGGCCTGGATGGAGACTTCGATGGCCCTGATAAACGATGCCTCAGGTGAGTTCAACGGAATGCTGGGCACCTCCCGTGATATATCCGCCCGCAGGCAAGCCGAACAGGCGCTGCGCGACAGCGAGGAAAAATACCGGCTGGTAGTGGAAAACGCCAATGAGGCCATCTTTATAGCACAGGATGGCGTGATTAAATTCGCCAACCGGAATACCGCCCACATGATGCTTCTCCAGCCAGAAGATCTATTCTCAACCCCCTTCGTTGATTTCATCCATCCCGATGATAGGGAATATGTTATCAACAGGCACGTGCGCCGCCTTCAAGGTGAGGCTCTCGAGGATATGTCCGCATTCCGCGTAATCAGGGGCGATGGCCAGATACGCTGGGCGGAGCTACAGGCGGTATTAATAGAGTGGGAGGGACGGCCGGCCACGCTTAATTTCATTACGGATATCACAGAGCGCAGACAATCAGAGGAACGCGGCAAGATACGCCGTGATCTGGCTCTATCTCTGATCGGCATAACTGACATTGAGACGGCAGCTAGGCTATGCCTTGATGCCGCTATCAGTATAGCGGAATTCGACTCCGGAGTTGTTTATTTACAGAATGAAGAGACCGGCGATTTTCGTGCAATCTGCTATCGCAATATAACTCCTGCTCTGGTTGAAAGATTATCTTTATTGCCGGCCGACAGCATATGGGCGCGCCTGCTCATGAAAGGGGCGCCACTCTATACGAAAGCCGAGGAGTTTACTCCTCCCTATGATCAAGAGCTGAGGCCGGAGGGTCTGACCTTTAATGCAACCATACCCGTTACACATGGGCAAAAGATCCTCGCATCCCTGGGTGTTTACTCACATTCTCTGAACAACATGCCCGACGTTATCCGCAACTCGCTGGAGGCCATATCGGCCGATATCGGTATAGTTATAGAACGCATCGGGACCAGGCGGGAGCTGCAGAGAAGCGAGGAACGCTATAACGTTATAGCCGAGAACACCAGCGATGTAATATGGTCTGCTGATAAACATCTCCGCTACACTTACTTCAGCCCTTCGGTTTATAAGCAGAGGGGCTTCATGCCGCAGGAGATACTACAGATGAAGGCGGAACAGGTTATCGTAGCTTCATCTATCGATCCGGTGATAAACGGAGTGGCGGGCGCCATATCGCGATTTGAAAGCGATCCGGGAAGCGGCCCGGTCACATACACAGGTGAGATGGAGGTCTTTTGCAAAGATGGTTCGACAAAATGGACCGAGACATCATTCACGGTCATAGGCGATGAGCAGGGCAAGTTCAACGGCGTAATGGGTATTTCACGTGATATCACAGAGCGCCGACGAGCTGAGAGGGCTCTGATCGAAAGCGAAACGAAATACCGCAGCCTGATTGAGACATCTTCCTCCGGCGTGGCCGTGGCCGATGAAACAGGCGTCCTGACCATGGTCAACGACAGGCTGTGCCAGATCTACGGCTATAGTAGAGACGAGGTGATGGGCAGGCAGTTCTTTGATTTCATTCATCCCGATGATAAGGATAGAATAGCCAATGATTTTATGGAGGCGGTGGCAAAGGCTCAGACGCTGCCGGCGATTGAATTCCGCGGCCTGCGCAAAAACGGCTCTGTCATCTGGCTGTTCACCAGTCCCAGCACCCTGATAATAGAAGAGCGGCTGGCAGGCTTCAGCGTGATCATCCAGGATATAACATCGCTGAAACAGGCTGAGGAAGCGCTCAAGGAAAGTGAGCAACGCTACCGCTCGCTCTTCCAGCATAACCCAAATGCTGTTTATTCACTGGACCTTCAGGGGCGCTTCACCAGCATTAACTCCGCCGCAGTTATACTCTCCGGTTATTCTGAAGCGGAGGCGGAGAAGATGTCTTTGCAGCAGATTATAGCGCCTGAACACCTGGAGACCGTGCGGCGCCATTTCGCCAGAGCTTGTGGAGGAGAACCCCAGGCCTACGAGTTAGCGATAATCACTAAAAACGGTAAAATAATCGACTGCTTCGTCACCAGCACCCCTATCATTATTGACGGCAAGGTGATCGGCGTCTATGGTATAGGCGAAGATATTACCGGGCGCAAGCAGGCGGCCAAAGACCTTAAAGCGGCCCTTGAGAAGGCCAGTTCCACACTGGACGGGACAATTGAGGCCATTGCCATGATGAGCGAGTTGCGCGACCCCTACACTGCAGGACATCAGCGCATGGTCAGCCAGCTTGCGGTAGCTATGGCTGAGGAGATCGGTTTAGAGCAGGACAGGGTGCAGGACCTGGCCGTGGCAGGCTTGCTACACGATGTAGGCAAGGTCTATGTCCCCTCGGAGATTCTAAGCAAGCCGGGTAAGCTCACCAGCCTCGAACTGGGTCTGGCCAAAGCCCACGCCGAAGCCAGCTATAACATCGTCAGATCTATCAAATTTTCAGGGCCGATCGCGCATATAGTATGGCAACACCACGAAAGGATCGACGGATCCGGATATCCGCAGGGCCTTGTCGGTGACCAGATCATGCTGGAAGCGAGGATATTGGCCGTGGCCGATGTGGTAGAGGCCATGGTCTCACACCGCCCCTATCGTCCCGCCCTGGGCCTGGAGAAAGCGCTTGACGAGATAACCAGGAACCGCGCCATGCTTTACGATGCGCAGGCAGTGGATGCCTGCCTTTTACTGTTTAACGAAAAAGGCTTCACATTCCAGGATTAGCGGCCTGGAAGGGAAGCGCCTGCTGCTCTTGAAGTATAGTAGCAGCGGCTAGTATGATTGTGTTTATTTTAAGACTATGAGCGCCGACAAACAGGCTTTCAGTCTGCTGAGCGAAGATGATCTCTATCTTTTCAACGAGGGCAGCCACCTCCGCCTTTACGAAAAGCTGGGAGCACATCCTGTTCAAGAGGACGGGCATGACGGCACCTACTTCGCCGTCTGGGCGCCCAATGCACAGCATGTTTATGTCACAGGGGATTTCAACGGGTGGGAAAAGAGAGGCTTCAAACTCTCTCCCCGCGATAATTCAGGCATCTGGGAAGGCTTCGTCCCCGGCCCGGGCAAGGGCGCCCTTTACAAATACCATATCGAGTCCGATATACGCCGCTACAAAGTGGAGAAGGCCGATCCCTTTGCCTTTCACTGCGAGACCCCGCCAAAAACAGCATCCGTAGTCTGGGATTTATCTTATACCTGGAAGGACCGCCCTTGGATGAGCAGGCGCAACAAGGCCAACGGTCTGGATGCACCTATCTCCATCTATGAGGTGCACCCGGGATCATGGATGCGCCTGCCGGAAGAAAATAACAGGCATCTCAGCTATAGGGAACTCGCCCCCAGGTTGGCAGATTATGTCAACAAAATGGGTTTCACACATATTGAGCTGATGCCGGTCATGGAGCACCCCTTCTACGGTTCCTGGGGATACCAGGTAACAGGATATTTCGCGCCTACCAGCCGCTACGGCACTCCCCAGGACTTCATGTACCTGGTGGATTACCTGCATCAAAACGACATAGGCGTCATTCTCGACTGGGTCCCCTCACATTTCCCCAATGACAATCACGGGTTGGGCTTTTTCGACGGTACGCACCTTTACGAACATTCCGATCCGCGCAGGGGATTTCATCCCGACTGGAAGAGCTACATTTTCAACTACGGCCGCCACGAGGTGCGCAGCTTCCTGCTAAGCAGCGCCATGTTCTGGCTGGATAAATATCACGTGGACGGGCTGCGTGTGGACGCCGTGGCCTCCATGCTGTACCTCGACTACTCGCGTAAAAAGGGGGAGTGGGTACCCAACCAATTCGGGGGTCGGGAGAACCTCGATGCCATCTCTCTTCTACGCCGCTTCAACGAGGAGATATATCGAAACTACCCTGATACACAGACCATCGCCGAGGAATCTACCGATTGGCCCATGGTCAGCCGACCTACTTACGTGGGAGGACTGGGTTTCGGCATGAAGTGGGATATGGGATGGATGCACGATACACTGGAATACTTTACCAGAGATCCCGTTTATCGGAAGTATCACCACGACAAGCTGACATTCCGCATGCTCTATGCCTTTAGCGAGAACTTCGTCCTATCTCTGTCCCACGACGAGGTTGTGCATGGCAAGTCCTCACTGATCGGTAAAATGCCCGGCGACGACTGGCAGAAGTTCGCCAACCTGCGCCTGCTGTTTTCCTGCATGTTCACGCAACCGGGCAAAAAGCTGGTTTTCATGGGAAACGAGATCGGTCAGTGGAAAGAGTGGGATCATGAAAAAAGTCTGGACTGGCATCTCCTGCAATACGCACCCCACAGCGGGCTGCAAAAGCTGGTACATGACGCTGCCCGCCTCTATCGTAGTGAACCGGCCCTTTACGAGCTGGATTTCGATTACAGCGGTTTCGAATGGGTGGACTGCAACGATTCGATGCACAGCGTGGTAAGCTACCTGCGACGCGGAAGCTCTACTGAGGACATTTTTCTTGTATGCTTGAATTTTACGCCCTTGTCGCATTCGGGATACCAGGTTGGCGTTCCGCGCGGAGGAAATTGGAAAGAGGTGCTCAACAGTGATGCTGCGGAATATGGTGGGAGCGGCCAGGGCAACCTCGGGTCAGCAGAGGCCGTATCAAATTCCTTTCACGGCAGGCCTTATTCTCTCAGTATTACGCTGCCTCCGCTGGCGGCGTTGGTTTTTAAATCTGCCCCGCAGGGACGGGATGTTGTAGAACAGGGTTGACGGGCGGACACTAAAGACCGATCCACGGTTTAATAGAATCACATCATATCAGACAGGTATTTCCACGTTGATGGTAGTGCCTTTGCCTCCGACCGAATCGATGTCCACCTTTCCTCCAAGCATCTGCGCACGCTCCATGATGCCGGCCAGGCCAAGCTTGCCATCCCGCGGCAGCGTATCTATTTTCCGGGCCAGGTCAAATCCCATGCCATGATCGATCACACTGACCCTCATGTGGTGCTCAAGATATTCAATCAGCACAACGGCCGATGAAACTTTGGCATGCCTGGCAGCATTGATGAGAGCCTCCTGGATGATCCTGAATAGCGCCAGCTCCGTGTCCGGCTGGAGCCGCTTTTGTTCGCCGCTGACAGTTATCTCAACATCCATGTCATACATTTTCTTCAGTTCGCCGGTCAGCCACTCCAGCACCGGTAGAAGTCCGAGATCGTCCAGAACGGGCGGGCGCAGCTGGCGGCTGAACCTCCTGACTTCTTCAACCGCCAATTTCAATCTCTTATAGATGGAATTGAGCTTGGTCGTCTCCTCATCGGTGAGGTCGGGTTTGCCCGATCGGAAATTATCCATCTGGTAGATCAGCGCCACCAGTGTTTGCACAGTCGTATCGTGCAGTTCTCTGGCAATATATTTTCGCTCCTCCTCCTGCACTCGTGTGATCTGCCTGGCGTAATAGCGCAGATTCTGCTCCGCCATATGCCTCTCCGTTACGTCCTCCAATATCTCAATGGCCCCTATAACCTTTCCCCGGCTGGTCAGGGGGCTGGCTGTGAAATGATACCACTTGCCGTTCTCACCCAGCGACGGGAAGAAATCTTCAGCTTCATAGGCGCCCCTGATCAGGGCCGATTTCCTGGCGCTGCCATGATAGAGAGCCGATATCTCCTCCTCCGAAGCCCCATCCGCTATGAGGTCGGCCAGCACAGGCCTTTCCTTCACATAGAAGGCCTTCCACTGGTTGCCCGTGCCCATTACCTTGTCCTTGCTGACACCTGACAGAACTTCCAATGCCTTGTTCCACTGGATGACATGGTGCTTTTTATTTACGGCAAACACGGGAAGGGGGAACCGGCCCAGCACACGGGCCAGAATGACGTCGGAACTGGTTCGCAGATCCTCCCTGTCAAGGTATAGCTTTACTACGAAGAATATGAGCAGGCCCGCCGTGATAGCCAGGGCAATCAGCAGAATTAAGATGACGTTTATATATGACATGGCCGCCCGGTCAGCTCAGGTCCTTGAGACTCAACCAATTCCTCTTCATAGCCTCGACCACCGCCTCTGTCCTTGAGCCGACTCCCAATTTACTAAAAATAGTTCGCAGGTGGCTCTCTATAGTGCTTACGCTCAGGTGAAGCTCCTGCGCAATGGCATTGTTGCTCAACCCGCCGGCGGCCAGTTTCAGCACAGTTATCTCTCGCTCGCTGAGCAGGTCCGCCGAAGGTTCTTCCACAGCCTCAATCTTACCCGTGCGGAATTTCTGCAGTACCTTCTTGGCTATATTGGGATGCAGCACGGACTCACCCTTATATACGGTCTTGATGGCCTCCACCAGGTCAGACACACCGACGTCCTTCAGCAAGTAGCCGGCAGCCCCTGCCGAAAGCACTGAGAAAATATACTGCTCATCATCATAGGCCGTGAGCACCAGTATAGATACTGTCGGGTGAAATGACTTGATCTGCCTGGTCGCTTCAATCCCGTTCAATTTGGGCATGGCCACGTCCATGAGTATTACATCCGGTTTCAATTTACGGGCCAGATCGACGGCCTCGTCGCCATTGCTCGCTTCACCAACGATCGTGAACTCAGGCTCGCGTGTCAACGCCTCCCGAATGCTCTCCCGCACAACAGCATGATCCTCAGCCAGCAGTATCTTTATCGAATCCAACTCAATCTATCCCAGTATAATATACAGTAAGTATACAGTTGCGCTTAAACGTAAGCAAAGCAGTCTTCTAAAGCGAATAGATCTCACGGCCGAAAGTATAAACCCAGTTTCTCTTGAGCTCCCGCTGTTGACCAATCCCAGCTGAGTGCCGAGATCAATGCTTGAAGTACTCCAACGCCTGCTCAAATGGAGCAACTGAGATACGCAGGTCCCCGCTATATGGCAAATCCATTATCAATATAGTGAAAAGAATGAGAGCTATCAGCACTGCCAGCATGATAGTCATGGTAAGCTGGGCAAACAGGTTCTCCGAGCCGAAAAAGAAAGTGAAAACTACCGTGATAATCCCGCCTAAAATAAGCACGAACCACAGTGAGGGGTGCAGGCCCGTCCTGGCCTCCTGAAGACGCTGCCTCCTCATCTCAATCGAATTGTTCATCTTTTCTAACATTTCACTGAAAAATATCTGCTCTTTAGCGGTCTGGGGATCGAATGTGGCCGTCAAATCCCAGACCTTTTCTGCCAGAGTTTGAACCTCACTGCTCATCTCACCGCTTTGCATCAGCGGCCATTCATATTTGACTACTGCCTCAAGATACTTTTCGTTAGCTTCACGAAACTGGCTTCTAAACGGTTCCGGCAGTCCACCTGCGTCTCGATAAATATCTACAAAGTAATTGGCTTCCATAATTGTATTATTCTGTGCCCTGTCGAAGTCCTGCCAGACGATTACCAGAACGAAGGCTAGCAAGACGGCATAGATTACACCAATGGTACTGAAAATAGGGCCAGCGATGTCATGGTGTTCTTTGAATTTCCGGATGTCGACCAGGCGGCGTACCAGCAACACACCCCACACAGCGATGCCCACGGATATAACAATCATCACTGCAGCAATGACCCAGGTCGGAATATTCAGCAGCATCCATTGTTGAAACAACATATTTACCTCGCTCCCTCATTTGGCTTCTATTAAACTACTGCCGGCACAGCCCGTCAAACCGTTTTATTAAAAACGCATCCATGATGGACAGCTTGTAACTGATGCCTCTTATTTGTACAATGTGTCGCGTACTGCCACAATGTGCGGCCGGGGCGCAACCGCCCGCCGTCAATAAAATTGGAGGATAGCGCATGGAAGAATTGAAACAGCTTGTGATAGACGGCAAGGCCGACAAGGCCGTGGACATGGTCACTAAGCTACTGGACGAAGGCGCGTCAGCTGAAGTTCTGATGGAGCAAGCGCTGATACCCGCCATGGACGTGGTCGGTAAGCTCTTCCAGGACGGCGAATATTTCCTGCCCGAGCTGCTGGTGTCGGCCAAAGCTATGCAGAAAAGCGTGGAGGTTATCAAGCAGCGCTCAACTACCGGAACAGTCACAAAAAGCGGTAAAGCCGTGGTTGGCACGGTTAAAGGTGATCTGCACGATATCGGCAAAAACCTGCTGGTCATGTCACTTGAAGGCGCAGGCTTCGAAGTGGTGGACCTCGGTACGGATGTTTCAACACATCAGTTCGTGGCGGCTGTCAAGGAGCATAAGCCCCATGTGATGGGTATGTCGGCCTTGCTCTCCACCACGATGTACATGATGAAGGACGTCATTGAGGCTATCGACAAGGAGGGATTACACGCAGGTGTAAAAATCATGGTAGGTGGCGCCCCTCTCAACGATGATTACGCCAAAAAGATAGGAGCGGATTTTTACGGCCCGGACTGCATTGCCGGCAGGGACTATGCCCGCTCTATTGTCGCTCGTAAGAATTAGACAGGCTATCGGTCTTACCACGGGAGGCAGGCCATGATCAATCGAAGCAAGGACTCCATGACGCCGAAAGAGCGGATACATGCGGCTGCAAGGGGACTTCCCTCTGACCGGGTGCCCGTGTTTTACTGGATCGAAGCGCACACGGGCTGCAAGCTGATGGCCGAATACGAGTCCTCCGGTCACTGGAACAGGGACCTGCTGGCCAAATTTCTCTGGAACCGGCTGAAACAGGGAGGGTACATGCAGGCCGCCGAGATATGGCGATTCCTGCCTCTGCTCTGGGATATCCATAGCTACAATTTCGCCAATGCCTACGGCATAAACATGGGCGCCGACATGGTGCTGGCCTCATATGCAACACCGGCTTACAGCAAATGGGGCTATAAAAAAGGCCACATCGACATCGTTGATATCTACGGCGTGGGCCGTAAAATTGGCGGAGGCATCTATCCCGATATGATAGATCCACCCATCAAAAATCTCGACGATCTCAAAGATTTTCGCTTCCCCGATGCCACCCGGGACAGCCTCTACAACACCTTCCGCCAGTACAGGAAGCAATACCCCCACCACAGCATAGCAGCTGAAATTTGGGGGCCTCACGATTGGACCAGCAACCAGATGATAGGTCTGCAAAGGTATATGACCTGGCTGGTGGAACACCCGGATGAGCTCAAGTCGTTCATGGACAGGTTCATCGACCACGAGATTGAGATTGCGCGCAGGAGCATCAGAGCAGGGGCGGACGTCATATTTATCTATGATGATTACGGCTATAACAACCGTCCGCTCATATCGATGAAAATGTGGAAGGAATTTATGTACCCGAGGCTGAAAAAGCAGGTCGATGCCGCCCACGAGGATGGCGCCCTGGTATGCCTGCATTCCTGCGGTTACCAGATGTCATTCCTCGAACACTACGTGGAAATAGGCATAGATATGCTGCAGTCATTACAGCCGGCCGCCGGGAACGACTTCAAGCTGGCTGTGGACAAATACGGGGATAAGCTGTGTTTCGTCACCGGCATTGATATACAGAGGGGCGAGGCTATGACGCCGGAAGAGTACAAGGAGGATATCCTCGCAAGCTATCGTATCGGCAGGGCTAAAAACCGCCACATCCTGGGTACCACGCACGAGATACAGTTCACTATGCCCGACGAAAACATCAGGGTTCTCTTCGAAACTGTGCGGGATATCCAGGCTGGCAGGTATGATTAGCAGCTACCTGAAGCGATCGGCGATAACGGGCTGCCCGAGGAATTTTTCGGCTTGTTCAAGTAGACCAGTTCAATGTGTTATAATCAGAGCGTTATTGTTCAGCCTGTGTTTATTAACACCATATAACTCACGATAATTTGTGGCGGCTGTAACGCAGGCTGAGGTTATCCAAGGTATGAGGGAGTTATAGAGGCAATGCATGGGGAACCCTCGTAAACCAACCACCAATAAAAGCACACGCAGCGGGAAAAACGATGCCAGTCCGGTTGACCAGGCCGCACTGGGACAGGCTCTGCTCCAGAGCACCAGCGCCGGCATTTATATTATCCAGAGCGGTAAGTTTGTCTACCTCAGCCCCTTCTTTGAAATTCTGACGGGGTATGCCGCAAAGAAACTCCTGGGACACGACTCACTTAACCTCGTACACCCGGACGACCGGGAGGCGGTACGCAAGACAGCCATCAGTAACCTCAAACAACGCAGGACCGCCAATCCCTATGAATACCGTTTCATCAAGAAAAACGGCGATGTCATGTGGGTGATGGAAAGGTTATCGTCGATCGAGTACAGGGGACAACGCGCAGTCCTGGGCAACTTCATGGACATCCATCAGCGCAAGATGCTTGAGGAAGCCCTGTCCGCTTCAGAACAACTACACAGCGCCATACTGTCTCAGATGCATGACGCCTGTTTCGAAGTAGACCTGGCAGGCAATTTCGGTTTTACCAATAACTCCATGTGCCGTGGCCTTTATTATAAGCTCAACGAACTGGATGGTAAGAATTTCCGCATTATTATCCCCGAGGAGGACCAGGAGACCGTCTATCGTACATTTAACCAGGTTTTCAAATCCGGCAAGACCATCACCGGATTCTCTCATAGAGTGAGAAGGAAAGACGGCATTATGATGGTGGTCGAATCCACAATCTCACCTATCAGGGAAAACGGCGGCAAGCTCAGGGGTTTTATCTGCGTCAGCCGTGACGTTACGGAGAGCAAACGCCTGGAACAAGCACTATCCCATTCCCAGGAAATGTACCGGGGTATCCTTGAGCAAATGCTGGACTCCTATTACCACGTGGACCTGGCAGGCAATTTCGTCTTCGTCAACGACTCGTTCCACCGCAACCTCGGGTACGAGAAAGGCGAACTGGACGGCAAGAATTTCCGTATCGTCATACCGGAAGATGAGCAGAAATATGTTTATGACATGTTCCACCGCGTCTTTCTAACGGGCGAACCAAACAAGGGCTTCTCTCATGTGGTGATACTCAAGGACGGCACTACGGGTTACGCCGAATCCTCCATATCCCTGCTCAGGGATGAGAAAGGCAATCCCACGGGATTTACCTGCGTTGGACGTGATGTGACAGAGCGCAAGTTGCTGGAGCGGGCCGTTCACAAGTCGGAGGAAAGGTACCGCACAATCTTGGAGCAGATGTATGACTCATACTACGAGGTAGACCTGGCAGGCAATTTTACATTCGTCAACGACTCTGTTTGTGCAAACCTTCTCTACTCCAAAGAGGAACTGCTGGGAAAGAATTTTAATTTCAGCGTCCCACCGGATGAAATCAAGAATATGTTCCTGGCCTTCAACCAGGTATTCAGGACCGGTCAACCCAACAAAGCATTTTCGCACAAAATACTGCGCCGCGACGGGAAAATTCTATACACGGAAAGCTCTATCGAGCTGCGCAGGGACGAGACGGGCCAACCGATCGGCTTCCGCAGCATTTCCCGCGACATCACCGAGCGCAGGCAACTTGAGGAGGCCCTGCTGGCGGAGAAAGACTTTTCGGACTCAGTACTGGATAGTATGCCCGGTATTTTCTATGCATTGGATGAAAATGGAGTGTTCATCCGGTGGAACAATAATGAGTTGGAGGTAACAGGATATTCGGGAGCCGAGTTGCACAATATGAACGCCCTGAACACTATAGCCGAGGAAGACAGGAAGCGCGTAGCGGGCGCCATCAGAAACGTCTTTAGTGGGGGCTACGCATCGGTGGAAGCCAGTGTACTCGCTAAAAACGGCACCAAGACAAGGTACCTGTTAACCGGCGCCCGGGTTGTCATCGGGAACAGGACCTTTCTTGCCGGCATGGGTATGGATATGACAGAACGTACAAAAGCCGAGCAGGCTTTGAAACAGAGCGAGGAACGGTACCGGGCCCTTTTCGATAGCTCGCTCGAACTCGTATATGTCCTCGATTTCGAAGGCAGTTTCTTAGATGTTAATCGAGCTACCCTGGAGCTCATCGGCTACAGTAAAGACGAGATATCTTCCCTGAACGTGGCCTCGCTTTTTGACCCCGAGGACCTGCCCGGGATCTTGGAGATGTTAAAAGAAGCCGGCACGCCGGGATTATACAAGGAGATGATGGAGTTCAAGCTGCGCCGCAAGAACGGCTCTTACGTATATGTGGAGGTACAGTCCTCTCTCATCCGGCGTGAAGGTAAACCCTATGCCATCCAGGGCATCGCCCGCGATGTAACCGAGCGAAAGATGTTTGAGCAGAAGCTGGCCGAAATGGCCACTCACGATTTCCTCACCGGCCTGCCTAACCGGGTATTGCTCAACGATCGTTTCACTATGGCGCTGGCACAGGCCCATCGCAATAAGCACAGGCTGGCCATCATTGCAGTTGACCTCGATCGCTTTAAATCAGTCAATGATACGTTAGGGCACCAGGCCGGGGACGACCTTCTTAAGGCCATAGCAATAAGGCTGAAGGAAAGTGTCCGTTCAAGCGATACGGTAGCCCGCATGGGCGGCGACGAGTTCCTGCTGCTGATGCCCGAGCTGCACATGATAGAGGATGCCAACAAGATTATCGATAAAATCGCCCTCGCCTTCAAAGAGCCGTTCGCCATACAGGGCAGCCGTCTGAATATGTCGTCCAGCATGGGACTGGCCATCTACCCCGACGATGGGGAAGACATGGAGGCGCTGATGCGCAAGTCCGATGCCGCTATGTACAACATCAAACGCCATGGACCCAGCGAAGGCCGTCCCCGGCACACATCGGAAGACGCATAGGTCAGTCCTACCTGGCCTGCCTCAAATATCCGGAGCTCATAGAACGCAACTTATTTATTATTCATATCAGCTATCGGGTATACTTTGTGATAACATCAATGTTTTCCTCCCGTTTGAATGGAAATTACCAATTGCACCAAAGAAGATTTCGACCAGATACTGACCGATTTCGGCCAGTTCTGGGATAGTGCTCGTACAGTTACCCTGCACCATCCTATACTGATTTACGAGTTCGGCAATTCAGCCTTTGTCATAAAGATAGAAAGCAAAGTCATCGCTTACCTTTTCGGCCTCTTATCACAAACGGAGCCGGTAGGTTATGTTCAACTGATAGCAGTGCGTCAGGGACATCGCAAGCAGGGACTGGGCAAGATGCTGTACCGGCATTTCGAGCAGTACGCAGTGGAACACGGTTGCCTGCGGTTAAAGGCT
Source organism: uncultured Dehalococcoidales bacterium (assembly GCA_964448985.1). Classification (GTDB taxonomy): domain Bacteria; phylum Chloroflexota; class Dehalococcoidia; order GIF9; family UBA5629; genus CAIMUM01. Next base: position 34,360 of record CAYVBI010000001.1, on the reverse strand, counting down.
ATCACCAGTCCCGTTAATACACTTTCCATCAACTTTCACAGCAACATCGGCATGTTGCCTGCCGGAGATCAGGATGAACCGGGGGTACCCATAATCAAAGATTATTCAGGGCCCGGCAAAGACCGTGTCGTCTTCTATAAAAATATCGGCGGGGCGGCGCATGCCAGTTAATAAAAGCCTTCAGTATGGCTGGGTGGTGGTGGCAGCCGCCTTCATCATCACCTTCATCACCTGCGGGGTAAATTTCAGCTATGGAGTTTTCTTCCTGCCCATCGTCAATGAGTTCGGCTGGTCGCGAGGGCTGGCCTCGGCAGTTATGCTGGTTGCCGGTATCGCCTACGCCGTCACGCTGCCTTTAACAGGCATCCTGGCCGACCGTTTCGGCTATAAGTGGGTACTGGCCGTCTCGGCTGGCTTCCTCAGCCTGGGCTTGATACTGAGCTCGCAGATCCAGGAGCTGTGGCAACTATACATATTCACCGGGCTGTTGGTGGGACTCAGTATCAGCGCCTCCTTTGCTATCCCTGTTGCACTGGTATCGCTGTGGTTTACCAAAAGGCAGGGCTTGGCCGTGGGTGTTGCCACCCTCGGCATCAGCCTCGGGACAGCCACTATTCCGCTTCTCATAAGTTACCTCATCAGTTCGGCCGGCTGGCGGCCGGTGCTGCTCCAGGCGGGTATAGCTACAGCTATTCTCTGTATCCCGGCCACACTACTGATGCGAAGTCCGCCACGTAATATCCAGACAGCCGACTCTATGCATAGCGCTGAATCTTCCACTGCGCAACATGCTGTTTATTCGGATCTGGATACGGGGCTAACAGTCTCACAGGCCATCCGCACAGGCCAGTTCTGGATGCTTTTTATCATGTTCCTGCTTTTTCTCTCCAGCCTGGGACTGGTTATGCTTCACCTCGTGCCTTACGCGGTGGATTCCGGTATAGATTCGGTGCGGGCTGCCGTTTTGATCACGCTGATCGGCATTTTCGGCATTGCCGGTAGACTGGTCTCCGGTGTCCTTTCCGATAAGATCGGTATGAAGCCGATCATGATATCCTGCACGGTGCTGCTGGGGCTGAATATTGCGTTTATAGCTCTATGCAGCGAATCCTGGGCCTTCTACGTCTTCGCCGCCATTTATGGTATCACTTACAGCGGATTCGTCACCCAGATGGTGCGTATCACCCGCAAGATCTTCGGAGGCAAGGCGTTGGGCTCTGTCTTCAGTGCTCTCATGGTATCGGACGGGATAGGCTTCGGTATCGGCCCCTGGGTAGCGGGCAATATTTACGATACCACAGGCAGCTATCAAATCTCTTATTTAGCCGCCGCTGCGGGTTTGGCAGTAGCCACCGTCCTGGTAGTAATCATCAGACCCGCCGCTACAAAGATATGAAGCCGTGAACAAGTATTTCTGTCAGGTCCTTACACATCGAGGGGTCTGTCAACCGCCTGCGCCAGCCTGGCCGGTAATAGCCCTTATCTCCTGGTAAAGCGGCTTCAATTTGTTATACATCTTGAGATAGACATCGCGATAGAGCCTTTCATAGACAGCGTGCGTGTCCTTATTGGGCTCGAAACAGTCTCCCATGTGCGTCATCTCGCTCACAGCTGATTTGAAATCTGTATGAATACTTATCCCCACCGCAGCATCCATAGCGGCTCCCAACCCCGATGCCTCATAGACGTGAGGCCTTGCGGTCGGCAGGCCGAAGATATCCGCAGTAAGCTGCATGGCGGCGGCGCTCTGGCTTCCACCACCCGCGATGCGCAGGTCAGTGATCTTCACCCCGCTGCGCTTCTCTGTTTTCTCCTTTCCCTCCCTCAGCGCATATGCCAGTCCCTCCAGGATGGCGCGATAAATATGAGCACGGGTATGTGAATCGCCGAAGCCAATAATGGCTCCGCGAGCCTCGGGACCGGGAAATCGCAGTCCGGGTGACCAGTAAGGCTGAAGCACCAGGCCCTGTGATCCGGGAGGAACCGATTTGACCAGGTCGTCGAAGAGAACCTCCGGCTCCAAGCCTTTCTCATCCGCTATGCGTTGTTCGCGCAGGCCGAACTCCTGCTTGAACCAGCTCACCATCCAGTAGCCGCGGAAAATCTGTATCTCGAAGTTATAGAGCATGGGCACGGCCGCCGGGTAGGGAGGTATCAGGGGTATAACCTCGATGTATTTGTCGTGAGTAGTATTGATCGTGGCAGTTGTTCCGTAGCTGAGGCAGGCCACGTTCGGTTCCAGAGCGCCTGAGCCCAAAACCTCGCATGCCTTATCTGCGGCTGCCGCGATTACAGGCAGGCGAGCCGGTATGCCGGTTGCCTCGGAAGCCTTAGCCGTTATCTCTCCCAGCACTTTCCCCTGCGGTATAAGGTCAGGAAGCATCTTAATATCTACAGGTATAGCCTGCCATTTCCAACCCCACTTGGCCTCCCAGTTCTGGCTTTTATAATCGAACGGTATATAACCTACCTGGCAGCCCACCGAATCTACGAACCTCCCCGTTAGCAGGTGCGTCAGGTAACCGGAGATGATCAGGTACTTATGCGTCTTTTTCCAGATCTCCGGCTGGTGCTTGCGTATCCAATTGGCCTCCGCCTCGGCCTGCAGGTAGGCTACAGTCTGACTGGCCCCGGCCATGGCAAAGGCAGCACCCCAAAAACCGCCCAATGGCGGCTGTCCCTCGGTACGACGCTGGTCCAGCCATATGATGGCCGGCCTGAGCGGCTCACCCTGCTCATCAACATTTATCATAGTCGCGCGCTGTGTCGTAAGCGCCACAGCCGCTATACTATCTTTCTTGACCTCCGGATTTTGCCATAGATTCTGGCAAGCCAGGCAGATGGATTCCCAGAAGAGCTGTGGCCTCTGCTCTGCCAGTCCCGGTGCATCCGAGTAGTAAGGTTCGTAAGGCACCCTTTGCTTAGCGATCAGTTTCCCTCTGGGATCGAACAGCAGTACGCGGACGCTTTGCGTCCCCACATCGATTGAAAGTAAGTTCTCTGCCACGGCAAACCTCCCTGATAATATTAAATTTATCGTACATGAGCAGGGTACAGCCCTGTCAATTCCTGCGGGCGCAGTTAAAGCTACGCCACTACTTTCTGAAGCCCCATCGTTTGGTCATCTGCTCCTCGGACATATCCAGCCCCAGCGTGCCACCCGGGTTCATGATATGGTGCGGATCGAAATGGTCACGCAGAACCCGCATTACGTCGACTTGAGCCTTGCCGAGCTGCTCCACCAGCCACGGCGCCGTCTGTTTGCCCACGCCATGGTGATGGCTCATGGCTGCGCCGGCCTTTTGAATGGCGCTCAGCACACCGTATTGTAGCTCGAGGTACTCGTTGATCTCCTTCATTTTGGCCACGAATATGAAGTACAGGTTGCCGCCCTGCGGGTAGGCATGTGAAAGATGCGTCATGCATATCGTGTTGGGGCGGGACTTAATGAAAGCGCGGACGTCAGCATGCACCTGCGCCAGGCTATCCCAGGTAACAGCACACTCCAGAGTATCGATCAGCACCCCGTAATCCATCAGGTCCTCGCGCATAAAAGGATCGGTGAAGCGGCTTTTCTCCCAGGACTGGGTGACCTTAGCCGCAGTAAGGCTGAAGACGCCGTGTTTTTTAAATATCTTATGCAACTTTTTTTCAACCAGGCGCGCAAAATCCCCTTCTCCCTCGGACATACCGATAAACATGCAGCGCTGCATGGGCTGGTAGCCCAGAGCCCTTAGTACAGAATCGACTGGCGTGCCATGAACATGGTACATGCGCATGGCTACATCGGTCTCCTCGGGATCGGACAGCCGGAAGACAGAGGGGAAGCCGAATTCGCCCTGCATGACCTCGCGACAGGCTTCAAGCGCCCCCTCCCATGTCTTGAACAAGTACGAAAATCTGCGCCTGTTCTCAGGCATATAGCGGCACAGCCGCAACGTGCAGCTAACCAGTATGCCGAATGTACCCTCGCTGCCGATCATGATCTGGTCGAAATCCGGCCCGGTTGCCGATCGCGGAAATTCCAGTGTTTTGAAGTCGCCGATAGGAGTGATGTATTCCTGTGAAATCACCATATCCTCGATCTTGCCGTAATAGGTGGAATTCTGGCCGGCGCCGCGGGTGACCACCCAGCCACCCACGCAGGAATGCTCGAAAGATTGCGGGAAATGCCCCACGGTATAACGCCTTTTAGCTTTAAGCGTAGCAGGGGCATCGTTCAATATCTTCTCCAGGTCAGGCCCCATGATGCCGGGCTCCACCGTCACCGTCTGGTTGTTTTCATTAATAGCGATGACCCTGTTCATATGAGCGTTCATATCCAGGCAAACACCGCCTTTCACGGCCTCCTTACCTCGAGTGACGCTGGAGTTACCTCCGACTACGTACAGGGGTATGCGGTTCTCGTTACAGAACCTGACTATGGCCTGTACGTCCTTGCGGTCGCGCGGGCAGAGCACAACGTCAGGCAGGTTCTCGATTATTTGATTGCGCAGGCGCAGCACATCGATAATAGATGAACCGTACGATGTGCGTGTCCGATTGTACGTGTCTGTGAAGAAATTATCGGCGCCGACCATATTCTTGAGCGCCTCCATCTGCGCGGCAGGCAGCTTCGGAGGTACTTCGATATCGATCTTTCCGGTGCACAGGCTGGGCACCTTGAAATCATCATTCGACATGCCGAATGTTTCTTTGAGCAGGTGGAACATCCCTGGATTGGGATGTTTAAAACCCCTGGGATCGCCGTACTTGATCAGGCTGCGGTACGAGCCGGCGGGGGCTTCTTCTTCGCACCACTGCGGGTAAAATTGGTCCTTGTGCGCCATGGCATCCTCCTTGAAACAGGTAAATTTAGAATCTCACTTTTATGCCCTTAAATAGTACTCAGGCCGGGCTGGGGCTGTAATACTTGCGCCAGGTATCCATGTAAGCGGCTGCCTCATCCTGCCATTTATCATCACTCCAGCCGAGCTCAGCCTGCACTGCTTTGCGCACGCGCGCAAGCTGGTCCTCTGCGCCTCCGGGCAATAGCATGCCTATCCTGACCCTTCTCAGTAACAGGTCGGCCAGGTGCACCACACCCTCTTCGCGTGCCGCCCAGCGCAGCTCAGCCCAAACGTTGGGCAGACTGCTTATGCGTTCAAGCTCTCCGGCGCCCGCCACCTTTATCAGCTCAGCCGTATCACTGCCGTACCGCCCCAGCAGGTAAGCGATGGTACCGGGAGCGATATTGGGCGCACTTACAGATGGCAGTTTGGGGAAGATGCGTTTGTTTTTAACTACGGGCAATCTGCCCAACTTCTTAAGCACGGCCGCCAGGGCTTGGCGTGACATGATACGGAAGGTAGTGTACTTCCCCCCGGTGATAGTGATGAGGCCATTCTCCTCCCAGAGGGCGTGCGTGCGCGACTCTTTGCCGGGAGTATCGGCGCCGCCCTTGATGATGGGACGAAGGCCGGAGAAAGATGAAATTATATCGCCGCGGGTGAGGCCCAGACTTGGGAAAAGAAACGCGGAGGCCTCTAAAATGTAGTTTATCTCATCCTGGCTGGCGAATGGTTCGCTGTGGTCGCTATCCAGCGCCGGATCATGGTCGATGTCAGTAGTGCCGATCATGGTGGTTCCCTCCCAGGGGATGACGAACATGGCACGGCTGTCCTTGGGATGCAACAGCGTGAGGGCATCCTTCATGGGCAGCTTCTCGCGTTGAAAGATGAGGTGACTTCCGCGCTGCCTGCGCAGCCGGGCGGATTGGCCGACCTGCTCTCGCAGTTGGTCGGCCCACGGCCCCGAGGCATTAACAAACACCTTGGCATTCACTTCATATGTGCTGCCTGCCGGCGATGATGTATCTTTGAGCGCCACTCCACGGACCTGGCCGCTGCTGTTCAGCAGGAGCTTTTCCACTTTGAGGTAGTTTATGGCGGTGCCGCCATTTCTGACAGCTTCCTTCAATACGCGCAGGACGATACGGCTATCGTCCATGGCTGCGTCATAGTAAAGATAACCACCCAGCATTCCTTCCGATTTCAAAACGGGATATCCTTTCAGTATCTTCTCCCTGCTGTAGGCACGGTGGTCCCATTTGGGGGCCAGCAGGTCATAGATCGCGATTATTTGGCCTATCTGATTAGTTCTGATGTGGTAGCGCTCGAAGTTGGGGAAGATGAATCCCAGTTTGGTCACCAGGTTTCGGGCTTCCTTGAGCAGCCACTCCCTCTCCCTCACCGATTCCTGAGTCACCTTGTACTGCTTATTGAGGATATAGCGCAGGCCGCCGTGAATCAGCTTTGAGGAGCGGCTCGATGTGCCCGACGAGAAGTCGCCGCCTTCCACCAGCAGGGCTTTAAGCCCCGCCGCCGTGGCCTGGAAGAGGACCCCGGCCCCGGTAATACCACCTCCTATGATGACCAGGTCCCAGGGCTGGTCAACCTGTGATATCGCCTGTTCGCGCCATCCTTTTCGCCACATAGTGTCTCCTGTCGAATCCGAAATAGATTTGCTGGCCGTAGAACGCCGGGTTCAAAGCATATTTTAACGCTTTTTATAAAAACTTTCAGTCAGGACTATTTGTAAGGGAATAAAGCCGTCCAGATGAAGGCGTCAATGATGCCTGTCTGAATAAAAAACACGACTGCGCCGGATACTGCCAGCCAGTAGCTCCAGGCCGGCTCTCTCTGACTGATCATCAGTAAAGCACACAGCAGGGCCAGAGAGGCCAGGGCAACGAAAAAAAGCACCATTCGAATATAAACCCACCAGCCCCGCCATTGTGTCTCGATCAACTTATATGTCAGCGGCATCCAGAAGGCCGAAAAAACCAATATTACCGTAAATATTATGTCCAGGACTAAGAATCCATCGAAACCCCAGATCTGGACGGTCACCGCATTGAGCTGGAACAGAATGAAATAAAGGAACAGCAGGTAACCCACGGCAGCCAGCGGCATACTCACCAGGTAAACCGTCTTGAGTGTCGGTGTGATGCGGCCCCAGAGCAACTGCTCCGTGTTGGGATGGGTGACCATTCCAGCCACGTAGCTAGCTATCACCGCAAAGCCTCCCAATGCGTTTATCACGAGGAACCAGATCTTCTGCTCGTCCATGCTGATACCTCCTGATAAAAACTAAGCAGTATCTGCCTGTCTGCCGCAGGCGAAGAGCACCTGGCTGCGACCTATTTCCAGCTGCCGTCTTTCAGGTTGATTGTCAGGTTATTATCCGGCGGGGGCAGGTCTTTCCAGAGTCCGAGGATGAGGTCCTTGCGATATTGAATTACCAGCCAGGCCAGGGGGCTTAAACCGGTTTCCGTTACCATCGTTTGCCCGGCTGCCAGTTGCTCATCGCCACCATAATGCGCTCCGAAGCCAACCGCTATCTCCTGGGCTATCTTCTCCGCCTCCGGGCGGTCGATCTTATAGCCTATCAGCGTATTGGTGGCGATATTGGCGATACCGTCCTGCAGATACTGCTTGGCGTATGCCGGGAAATTCTCGGGGTGCGCGGCTATGGAAATTACACGCTCCTGCTTGATCGTTGCTACCTGGTCTTTATCGATAGTAATCACCCTGAACGGGCAGGGGTAGGTCACCAGCGAACCGGTCTCGATATCGAATACAAATTTGCCGTTATCATACTTTTTCTCGGTGATATCCTGGGCGTGATAATGCCCGGTGAAAACCAGACGAGCATTGTAATTAGCCAGCAGTTTGGCTACTTCCTCGTAATCGTCCACTATATATTCACCGTAGTTCTTCTGTTGGCCGGGGTAGTGCTCCATTATGCCGTGGTGCATCATTACGATAACAGCCTTGTTCTCTTTGGCCGCCTGGCCAAGCATCTTTTCGATCCATGCCAGTGTCTGGGCGCTGAACTTGCCGTCCGTGACCGACTCCTCGTCCTCGACATTTTCCCTGTAGAGGTTAGAATCCAGCGCCAGCAGCCATAGGCCCGGCTGAAGCTCGGCCACGTAGCTGAGTGAGTCGGTATCACGCTGCAGCGCGTCCTTGAAGCCGAAATCGGCATAAATCTGGGCGAACTGGTCGGCGGTAATATTCGGCACGCGCTCCATATTGTCACCGACATATTTATACGAGTGACCGTTCAATATGTCATGGTTGCCCGGTACCACGAAGACCTTCTTGCCGGCTGATTTCAACTGTACGAGGTAATCGGCAAAGACCTCGTGTGAAGATTTCTCTCCATCTTTGGTCAGGTCCCCCGACACTAGAACGATGTCGGCTTTGATATCCTTGATCGAGGCGATAGCTGATTCCAGTATCTCGGGGCTCTCCCTCAGCAGTTTGCGGTCCTTATCCAGGTAAGCCTCGAATGCCTTGCCTGTTGTTCCCAACGAGGGATCGTAAATATGCGTATCGCTGATCACAATGAAGCTGATCTCCGGGTAGGCCGGGGCCTGTGCCAGTTGCTGCCTGAGCGATGCGTTCGATTCATATTCAAACGCCGGTTTGGGAGCAGCGCAGGCCAGCAGGCTAAAAATGACTATAAAACAAACTGAAAACTGGATGAAGCGCGAAAATACCGTTGTTGCCCTCATATGCTGTATACCTCCACATAATCTATAGTCAGTCCGACCCGCCTAATATACTACATGCCTGTCATTAACAGCAAGCATATCATTCAAAACTGAATTTGAGTTTTGTCACGTACGATAACCCGGTATTTTATTTACATCGCAGGTATGAAATGAGGTTATGGCCGGTATGAAGGGTAAGCGCAAACCGAATAAAGTGGATGTACGATCCCGCAGTCGTCGATGCCTGTTGCAGGCTGTTCCGTGAGAAAGGCTTCAAGCTGGAAGCATAAATCCCATCTCGACGGTCGGCCTATAACAATGGATTGACCACTCTACCTATGAAAATTACCGACCCCGTCTGAATATCCCTTATGATGAAGATGAACGGCCGATCGACGGTGACTTCCAATGGCTCAACAGGCATAGCCGTGACTCGCATGACCACAGCCGTAGCAGCCGCGGCTTCCGTACCGGCCTCGTCCACATCTACGAAAGCCTTATGGACTACCTTGGATATCGACAACTCGCGGTTGCCCGTCATGCCGGAAAAATCGGCCAGACTGGTGAAGGCAGTGGGCATCCCCATATCATATAACACATCGCCCAGGCTGAACTCGGATTCGTATTTAAAGCGGGGCAAGCTTAGAGAAACCTGCGCAGGCGCGATGCTCTTAATAATTGTGTCTGTCTTGCCTGCATCCAGAGACTGCTCAAATTCAGCAAACTTACCCTGATCGGGAAGCATCACCACCATTTCCAGCTCACTCCCATCGTAAGGCAGCGATACAGCCTGGTAACCATCACCGGCTGCGTACCCCATCCGTTCCGACTGCCTCATCATAGGAACTTCCACCGTCGAACCGTCCAGCAGATGAAAGGAAGCGGGCTGGGTCAGGCTCTTTTCAAAGCTATTAGCCCAGGCTGCATTGAAATATATTGCATTGGTCAGTACCAAACGTGTCAACGGGTCGATGTCTCCAACCTTTAAAAGGTCTTTGATGCGTTGCTCGGTCTGATCCTCCACCCACTTGTTAATAGTCTGCCGGCTGGATTCAGGTTCGGAGCGAAAATCCAGTGTCCTTAATCCCGCTCCGTAATTCTGCGCCAGTGTATCCAGGTATTCCGTCAGGAAATTGTAGCCTGTTTGCCCCCAGATGGCATTGACGATATTAAGTCGGAAACCCTTATCGTCCTTGCCCTTTGCATCCTGGCCGCGGGTTTTCAGTTGCTGGTCGAGGCTGTTGAAAGTTGAATGCAGGCGATCCTGCGGTAATGTGAAATGAAGTGTGGTAGCCATTTCTTTCTCAGTAGTGTCCCGTGCGCCGGCATATGTCATGGCCAGCGCCTGTGAGATCGAATAGGGTGAGTAAAAAAGATTGCCCTGCGTTCCTTTGAGCGCACCGTATAAACCGAAGGCGAATGTATTGTTGCCGTCAACCAGCGAGGCCAGGTCGGCTTTTCCTACCGTAGCCGTTGACCTCGGCTTGTCCGAACTCACGATATCGGTGGAAGCCGGCTGCGAACAGGCTGCCAAACCGAACAGCAGCACAAAGCCCAGACACATCATATACAACCAAATTGATTTCACTTCAATGCCTCCTGTATACTCAATTCACAGCGATTACAACGTTTTCCCTCCCCGTATAGTTTAGCAAAACACGATCTCGCAATGCACAAAAGTCAAAACCATGCATATTAACGAAATTATTGAACGGCTCAGGTCGCTGGCCAATCCTACACCCGAGAACCTTGCGGGCATGGCCAGATACGGTATCAACACGCAGCGCGCATTATGTGTCTCTACTCCTGATATGCAAAAGCTCGGCAGGCAGATCGGCAGGGACCATGCCCTGGCGCTGGAGCTCTGGCAGGCTGGATGGCGCGAGACGCGTATACTTGCCGCTATGACAGATAATCCCGCGCAGGTGACGGATGAGCAGATGGAAAGTTGGGTTACGGACTTCGATTCCTGGGATGTGTGCGACGCCACCTGTCTCTACCTTTTTTCCTGGACTAAAACGGCCTGCGAAAAAGCCCTGCAATGGTCGATCCGAGAGGAAGAATACGTTAAAAGGGCGGGCTTTACCCTGATGGCTTGCCTGGCTGTGGGCAAGCGCAAGCCGGGCGAAGAGAAGCTCGCCGCCTTCCTGCCTGTTATTGAACGTGAGGCCTGGGATGAGCGCAATTATGTAAAGAAATCGGTCAACTGGGCACTGCGCCAGGTGGGAAAACACAGTCTGCGTCTGAATAAACTGGCGGTTGAATCTGCTGATCGTATTAAGTTGCAGGGCACCAAAAGCGCCCGTTGGATTGCTGCGGACGCGTTGCGCGAATTGACCTCAGAAAAGACGATCACCAGGCTTAACAAATAATATTATGATCAAAGTCGCTGCCAGGCGAGTATAAATTCAATAGAATTTAGGAAAAGGTTGCGGAGGATAGAATGAATAAAATTTTACGCATATCTGCAGCATTGGTGGTCGTGCTGGGAGTCATAAGCCTGGTCGTGGGGATTGCCGTCATAGGTGTAGCCTACAGTAAACAGGTCTGGATGACGGAGGCTATGAAGCAAGAGAAGATTGAGCTGGCGGCGCTGGGGGTTAAGGAAGTAGCGCCAGGTACCATTATTTCCAGCGCGGAGCAAGCACAGACGGCAGCTGACACCGTCAGGGAACACCGCCATGGTATTGCACCCACATACGGTGATCTAATGGCTGGCGGGAAATACGACCCCACTAACACAAAGCATCTCCTGTATGCCCAGGCCCTAAACCTTGAAAACTACCTTTATCTCGGTGTACTCGGCTTTGGCGTGGTGCAACTGGCAATGGGTATGGGCACCTTCATGCTAATTGCAGGCCTGGCCCTCTGCGTCATTGGCATCGCCTTATACAGGCTGGCCAGCCATTTGAAAAGCGGTTAAGCGTGATTAATTGAGGTCACGCCTGCGGGTGTGTATCTTTAAGCCATAGAGATATCAGGAATGCTCCTATGAATAGCGCCACCAACAAGCCCAGTGGAGCTACAAACTGGCCGGTCGAAGATTCCAGCGCTTCCATGGAAGGCACCAGAATCACGGCTGCCAGGTTTCCCAGCAACTGCAAGTATCCGACTGAGACACCGGCATACTTTGGGCCGGTTACCTCGGCTGACATAGTAAGAATGACCGGAAATGCGGAAAGAAGGAAAAAGCCCAATAACATGCAGTTGATCAGATTTGGCGTATAGCCCCGGATGAGGATCATGGCTGTTATGCAAATTGCACCCATCAGGGTTGCGATTACCACGAATGGCTTGCGTCTCCTGACCTTGTCCGAAATTATCGGTATCACGATACAGCCGATCATACCGGCGAATATCATGGCAGCCGATATAGTGCTGCCTTCGGCCATCGGTATATTGTGAAGCTCATTCAGTATTTTTTCCAGCCAGGTAGCAAGTCCATTAAAAGAGCCCAGGCCGACGAATGTCACGAATCCCAGTAAAATGAAATTCCTGTTTTTAAGAATGACTCCCAGGCCTCCCCAGCTCCCCGTTGAAATTTCCTCTGATGCCGCCCTTGATGGTGTGAGCGGTTTTGACCTGACGACCAGGATAAACACAAAAGCTCCAAGGATGCCGGCTATGCCGTAAATCCACAGCATGGATGTGTAACTGAGGCCTTCGACTATTGCCGGAGTAGCTCCCAGTGCCACCATCATTCCTATAAAAAGCGCCAGAGTGCCCAGTCCGACCGCGGTAGCCTCTTCTTTTGGAGCAAACCACACTGAAGCCAGCTTGGTTACCCCGTTCAAAACGAAGGGCTGTCCCAGAGAGATCCCTATCTGTGAAATGAGTAAAATATCAAACGAATCCGGCCCTGCTAATCTCAACAGCGAGAAAACGCCTGTGAGGATGGCCCCTATGCCCACGCCCCACTTAAATCCGATTTTGTCTATGATTATGCCCGCAGGTATAGTGAGGATAACCTGGATGAGAGGAAAGACCAGCGTCAACCACTGA
>CAYVBI010000001.1:0-21711 GCA_964448985.1 uncultured Dehalococcoidales bacterium | reverse complement strand
TGAAACGTACATGTAGATGGCCAGCACCACCCACCTGTACCGGTAAACCTTGTATTGCTGTTCCATCATTTATCCTCCCTGCATATTAATCTATATCTTCCGCTTATGATAATCAGCCCGATAGGTCACTCAAATTTAAAGCCCTGAACATTAAACAACCTGAGACAGGCATCAACAGCTGCCGCATCGAAGGCTGTTCCGCGTTTTCCTTTGATCTCCTGTAGCGCAATGTCGATGCCATGTGCCGGGCGATGAGGCCGATGCGAGGCCATGGCCTCTACTACATCGGCCACAGCCAGGATTCTAGCTTCCAAACAGACAGCCTCCCCATTCAGCCCGGCAGGATATCCTGATCCATCTAATCTCTCATGATGCTGTAGCACGATCTCAGCTATGGGCCAGGGGAAGTCGATTGTTTTCAGGATGTTGTAAGCAGACTGCGCATGTTCTTTGACCAGACCGAATTCAAGTTCATTCAGGCTGCGTGGCTTGCTCAGTATATCCGCCGGCACATTGATCTTGCCGATATCGTGGATGCTGCTGGCAAGCTCGATCCCCTCGATCTGGAATTCGTTCAGACCCATTTCAAGCGCCATAGCGCCCGCCAGCTGTGATACCCGCCGCTGATGCCCCGCCGTATATGGGTCTCTTCTCTCGGTAGTCATGGCTATGGCCTCTACCGCCGCATGCATGGAAGCCAGCAGTTTATCCTGCATCTCCTCGCGCTCTTTTTCTGATCTTTTTTGATAAGTTATATCCCTGAGAAAATTCAGCGTGGCAGGTTGGCCTTCCCATTCCGTCACGGCCGCATTGAAATTCACCCAGCGTATATCTCCGCCTTTATCGATCATCCGAAAATCGTATGAAGCGGGCGCTTTCTTGCCGCTCAGTCTATCAATATCACGTTCCATAACCATAGCCCTGTCGTCCGGGTGAATATAATCGACAAAACGGCTGTCTATCATCTCGCCCCTTGAATATCCGGTAAACTCTTCTCTTGTGTCGTTTACATATTTGATCAGTCCGTCCTGCGCTATCAAGATAACCTCACCGGCATTTTCCACCAGGCTGCGATATTTATTCTCGCTTTCACGTAGCGACTCAGCCAGCGTCTCTCTTTCCTCTATGCTGCGGGCCAGCTTGATATTGCTATAGCTGAGTGAGGAAATCAGGCCTGCCAGCCTGATATAAAATCCCATAACGGTATCAACCATTTGCCGGCTTCGGCGGGGCACCCTATCCAGCGCGGCCATGTAATCGGCCTCGTTGAATCCGCAGCGGCGCGCCTGCGTGCGGAAAAATTCATAATCAGGCATTTCATCATCGAAGAGGAACTGGCCGCAAAATATATTGCCCAGATGTTTGCCCCCTACCACGATCGCCGTAGCTGAATCCCACATACCGTTCTTGCAGCGGTAAAGCTTGAAAGTCCCCGGACCGATTCCCTGTGCAAGATGTGTATCGCTTTCTAAGCAGTTCATGCAAGTATCGGGATGCGCACGATGAAATTTGCTGCATATATCCTGCCAGCCCCCCGAGACCACGATATTACCTTTAATATCCAGGATGCCTATACCGATGTTGGTAATCTCGTAAAAATAATCCGTAAGATTTTGAATAGCCCGTGTATCTATTACATCGGTCAGCTCCAATTCTCCGATGTCGCTTTCAACAGTTGCCTGTTTGCTGATCTTACCCTGCATCTATTCTCGAGTGATACATGGAAATCGATAGACTCAACCTGCCTTAATATTTAATGACAGCCGCCAACCGTTTCCTTTAAAATTATCCACAGTATAAGTCAGGCTTAACTAAAAGTAAATACATATAAATATTGAGCGGGCGGCTCTCCTTGCCCGCACTTACCGCTTGAAGTACAATTCACCTTGTTCCTATGCCAGCCAGCAATGAGACTCAGCTTGCCCGCATCAGTGCCAGGGGAGTGGTACAAGGTGTGGGCTTCCGCCCGTTCGTTTACGGGCTGGCCCTAAAATATAACCTGAGCGGTTGGGTTTGCAATACCTCGGAGGACGTCAAAATCGAGGTCGAGGGTACCAGAAAGAAGCTTGACCACTTTATCTTAAGCCTTGAGAGGGAGGCCCCGCCGCTGGCCAAAATCGAGAGTCTGTCGGTAGACTTCGATAGGCCTGCCGGCTACCAGGGCTTCAAGATACGCAGCAGCATCGCCCACCCCGGCAAATATCAGCTTGTCTCGCCCGATATCGCCACCTGCGGCCCCTGCCTGGACGACATTTTCACTGAGGGTAACCGTCGCTGGTATTATCCGTTCACTAACTGCACCAACTGCGGACCCCGCTTCACCATTATCAAAGATATACCTTACGACAGGCCGCTTACCACCATGTCCGCCTTCAAGATGTGCCAGGATTGCCAGAGGGAATACGATGATCCGCTGGACCGCCGCTTCCATGCCCAACCCAACGCCTGCCCGGTCTGCGGACCGCAGCTCCAGCTGACAGACAACCTGGGACATACGGTTGACTGCCAGGACATCATCGAAAAAACGTTGGATTTGCTTCGTGACGGCAGTATTATTGCAATCAAGGGACTGGGGGGCTTTTTACTGGCCTGCAATGCCGCAGACGCTGTAGCTGTGGTACGGCTGCGCCAGCGCAAGCGCCGCCCTTCCAAACCTTTTGCTATCATGCTCAAAGACATGGCAGAGGTCAGGAAACACTGCGTCTTAACTACGGAGGAGGAGAAGCTGCTCTCATCTCCGCAAGCCCCCATTGTACTGCTGCGCTGGAGGGAGAGCTCCAGCATATGCAGGGAAGTGGGACCGGGACTGAAATACCTCGGAGTGATGATCCCGTATACTCCACTGCACCATCTTATCATGAGGAAATCGGGACTGCCATTGATCATGACCAGCGGCAATATCAGTGAAGAGCCCATTGCCGGTCTGAACAGCGAGGCCTTTCACCGGCTGGGTGGAATCGCCGACTATTTTTTATCGCATAACCGGGACATCCACTCTACCTATGATGACAGTGTGGCCATCGTGGTGGATACAATCCCGCAGCTCATCCGTCGGGCCAGGGGCTATGCACCCTATCCGGTTCACCTGGATCGTAAAATGCCCCAACTGCTGGCCTGCGGCGCCGAGGAGAAAAACACCTTTTGTCTGACCCGTGACAACCACGCTTTCGTCAGCCAGCATATCGGAGATATGGAGAACATCGAAACCCTGGAGCACTATATTCAAACTGTGGAGCTATACAAACAGCTCTTCCGCATACACCCCGTGGCCATAGCTCACGACATGCACCCCGAATACCTCCCCACCAAATATGCCCTGGAAGAGGCGGAGAAGCACAACCTGAGGACCATCCCGGTCCAGCATCACCACGCACACATAGCCTCCTGCCTTGCCGATAACGGTATTGCGGAGGCGGTCATCGGGATTGCCTTCGACGGGACAGGCTACGGGACCGACGGCAAGATCTGGGGCAGCGAATTCATGCTGGCGGATTGCAAAAGCTTCAAGCGGGCAGGCCAACTCGAGTATCTCCCTCTCCCCGGCGGCTCAGCCGCTATTAAAAAGCCCTATCGCACAGCGCTGAGCTACATGCTGGCACTGCTGGGCAACAGCACCTTCGACAGCAGGCTGGGCTTCCTTAACCGCATCGGCAAAGATGAGATAGACCTTGTGAGCAGGCAGGTGCTGACGGGCCTCAATTCGCCGCTCACATCCAGTATGGGCAGGCTTTTCGACGCCGTCTCAGCCATGGCTGGCATACGAACGGCTATCGACTATGAGGCGCAGGCTGCCATAGAACTGGAGATGCAGGCCTACGATGCAATCGAGGAAAACGGCCTCTATCCATTTTCCCTTGCCGGTGACCAAAGCTATTCGATAATTCTGCTCCACGAGCTGGTGGCCGGTGTGGCCGATGACTTACTGAAGGGATGCAGGATTGCCACGGTCAGTATGAGGTTCCATAACACCATCGCAGCCATGACACGGGATGTATGCCTCAAGATAAAAGCTCAGTCCGGGTTGGGCGCCGTTGCGCTCAGCGGGGGCTGCTTTCAGAACCGGCTATTGTTGAGCAAGGTGACCGCACTCCTCAGACAAAACGGGTTTCAAGTACTTACACACAGGAACGTTCCTGCCAATGACGGAGGCATCTCTCTGGGGCAGGCGGTTATAGCCGGTAGATCACAAATACTGTAACTGTGGGGCGAACATTCATGGCCGCCCGTTTGCTTAAATGATTTCCCGCGCCATTAATTCTTCGATCTTCTCCTCGCGGTAGCCGAGCAGGCCGATGTAGACTTCGCTGTTGTGTTCGCCCAGGAACGGCGCCGGCGCCAGCGGGTCGCCTGGCGTGGCGGATAGTTTGAAAACGCTGCCCGGCATCTTGAGCGAACCTGAGAGCGCCTGTTCTACTTCCACAACCATCTGACGGCTCTGTATGTGAGGATCGTTGACAAGTTGACCGGTATCCATAACAGGCGCACACGGTAATGACGCCTCGTCCATAAGTCTCTGTATCTCGGCCACGGTCCTGTCTTTAACCCATGCAGCCACGATGCTGTCCAGTTCATCTCTACGCTGCACGCGTGAGGCCAGAGGTAGGGTATCAGGGTCTTCAATAAGGTCAGGCCTGCCTATAACCTCCGCCATCTTCTGCCATTGGCCTATAGTCACTATGCAGAGCACAATATACCCGTCTTTAGCATGATAATTATTCCACGGCACTATACTGGGATGCATATTTCCGATTCTTCCCGCTGAATGGCCGTCCAACACGTATGGAGCAAGGGCTTCGACGGCCGTCATAAGCCAAATGCAATCCTGCAGAGATACATCCACCCTCTGGCCCTGACCGCTGATATTGCGATGCTGGAGCGCAGCCAGTATGGCGATGACCGTGTAGGCGCCGCCACATAGGTCGGCTATGGGAGGGCCGCACTTGGTGGGCGGATTCTCGGGGAAGCCGGTCACGCTCATCAGTCCGCCCATAGCCTGCGCGACTGTGTCATAGGCTGCCCTGCCTGCGTTGGGGCCGGTCTGTCCGAAGCCGGAAAGCGATGCATATATCAGCTGCGGATTCAGTTTATTGACCTCACCATAGCCCAGATTAAGCCTTCCCATTACACCAGGAGTGAAATTCTCGAGCAGTATATCACTCTTCTTTATCAGGCCACGCGCTATGTCCTGCCCCTCTTTTTCTCTCAGTTCCAGCGTTATACTCTTCTTTCCACGATTAAGGATTGAAAACACGTATCCCTCGCCCGCCTCGGTTATCGGCGGGATTGTCCTGCATGCATCCCCACTCTCCCTGAACTCGATCTTTATGACCTCCGCACCCAGCTCCCTCAAAATCATAGAACAATATGGGCCCGCATACATGCGGCTGAAGTCCACCACACGGACTCCTGACAGTGCTCCGGTCATATTACCTCCTTTAATAGCCTGATAATCAAACCTGACATTATCCGGTTTTTGTGGCTCTGCTGGCAAGTTGGATTTGTTAGCCCCATGGCCCTGGGTTATACTTTTACTAAATGTGCCTCGCTGTCCCGGTTAAAATAACCTGTATCGAAGGCGACCAGGCCGATGTGGATATCGGCGGCGTCAGCCGAAGGGTGAGCATCGCTCTCACACCGGAAGTCCGGATAGGTGATTACGTGCTGCTGCACACGGGATATGCAATTAACGTGCTCAACGAGGCGGAAGCGAAGGAAACGCTGGATATTCTCGAGCGAATGGTTGCCGCGGACGGCAGCGCCGCCTGATAGTGAGCCGGCGCAACTATAACCTGGAACGGCCCGCTCTAAATTCATGAGGAGGTTCTACAATGAGATTCAACCGGCTATTAGCTGCTTCGGCTTTGATTATGATAATCCTCAGCGCAGCCAGTATGGCCTGCGCCGCAGCGCCGGCAGACGTGCCTGCCCAGCCCCCCCCCGATATACCCAAGCAGACACCCATCGCAACCCCGCCGGCGGAAAACATCACACCTGAGGCCGTACCCCAGGCTGGAAAGACCGAGGTGGACAAAAAGCCGGTAAACCTGAATAAACTGGTCTTTATGTCCGGCACCTATGATGACGGCGGGCCACAGATGTACATATCCAATGCCGATGGCAGCAACTGGCAGCGCCTGAGTAAGAACGAGACCGGGTGGGAGAGTTTCCCGCGATGGTCCCCCGACGGCAAGAAGATCGTCTTCTTCACAGACATAGACGGTAACTGGCAAATATATTCCATCAACGCGGATGGGAGCAACCAAACACGCCTGACCAACAACTCCTTCAACGATCTGGCCCCCAACTGGTCGCCTGACGGAAACAAGATAGCCTTTACCTCGGACCGGGACGGCAACGAACAGATATACGTGATGAACGCCGACGGGAGCAACCAGGTATGCCTGACCAACAATTCCTTTAACGACATTACCCCCAGCTGGTCGCCTGACGAAAACAGGATCGCCTTCGCGAGCGACCGTGACGGCAATCGAGAAATATACATCATGCGCGCTGATGGAACCAACCAGACAAGGATCACCAACAGCCTCCAATTAGACAACTACCCAATGTGGTCCCCCGACGGCAATAGAATAGCCTTCCAATCCAACGAAAACGGCAACTTCGAGATCTATGTCATGTACCCGGACGGCAGCGGACGCACACGCCTCACGTCCAGCCTGGCTGATAATAAGTATCCTGCTTGGTCTCCTGACAGCAGCAAGATCGTCTTCTATTCCAAGCGCGATTGCACGAACGATAACGGAGAAATATATATAATGAACGCCGACGGCAGCAATCAAATCCGCATAACGCGCAGTGAGTGCAGCGATACAGGGTTGGCCGACTGGCGCTAAAACGGATAACGTAGAATTAGCCAACCACTCGGCGAGTGAAAAACTGGTTTGTACGCATCGATCCTGTTCAAGTAGAATTGTGGCCTGATGAAATTCATCGATGAGTTCCGCGACCCGGGCCTGGCCCGCGGGCTGGCAGAGAAAATTGCTCAAATCTCCACCAGGCCGGCACGCCTGATGGAGTTTTGCGGCGGGCACACCGTGGCCATCATGCGCAACGGTATTCGGCAACTCCTGCCCCCACATATCGAGATGCTCTCAGGTCCCGGCTGCCCGGTGTGCGTCACCGCTAACCGTGATATAGACAAGGCCATAGCTCTGGCCGGACTTCCCGAGGTCATCATCACAACCTTCGGCGACATGCTCAAGGTACCGGGCAGCTATTCCAGCCTCCAGCAGGCTCGTGCTGCGGGTGGAGATATCCGTATCGTCTATTCCACACAGGATGCGCTGCAGGTAGCCCGTGATAATCCTCACAGGCCGGTGATCTTCCTCGGAGTGGGGTTCGAGACAACGGCACCCACTATAGCCTCTGCTGTTTTACAGGCCGAAAAGGAAAAGATCGATAACTTTTTCGTCCTCTGTCATCTCAAGCTGACTCCCCCCGCCATGCGAGCGCTGCTCGACCTGGGTGAGACCCGCCTCAACGGCATCATTTGCCCCGGCCATGTCAGCGCCGTTATCGGGACGAAGCCTTACGAGGCCTATGCCCGGGACTATGGTGTGGCATGTGTTGTGGCAGGCTTTGAGCCCGTAGACATTTTACAGGCCGTCGAAATGCTGGTCCGGCAGGTTGAAGATGGCGTTGCGCGTGTCGAAATTGCATATACCCGCGGCGTCAGGCCGGAGGGTAACGTGAGAGCACAGAATGTAATGATCGACGTTTTCGATACCGCAGAGGCCTGCTGGCGAGGAATAGGAGATATCCCGGAAAGCGGATTGAAGCTAAAAAACAAATACACCCGTTTCGACGCCGACCGGAGGTTCCAGGTCGAGCTGGCCCCGGCCAGAGAGCACGCCGGGTGCCGTTGCGGGGAGATACTGAGAGGCGTGATCAAGCCATTTGACTGCGGGCTATTCGGCAAAGCATGTACGCCGGAAAATCCGGTGGGGCCCTGCATGGTCTCTTCGGAGGGAAGCTGCGCCGCCTATTATCAGTACGGAGCCTGCAATGGGTGAAAAGATATTGCTGGCCCATGGCAGCGGCAGCAGGCTAAGCCACGACCTCATCTCCAAGGTCCTGGTACCCGCCATTATGAATCCTATTCTCGCACGTATGGATGATTCAGCGGTACTGGACCTGTCCGGCAGACTGGCATTCACCACCGACAGCTATGTAATCAATCCCATTTTCTTTCCTGGCGGAGATATCGGCAGGCTGGCGGTCTGCGGTACAGTCAACGATCTGTCTATGAGCGGAGCAAGGCCTCTCTATATTAGCCTGGCACTCATAATCGAGGAGGGACTGGATATCGACGATCTACGCAGCATCATGGAGTCGGTGAGCCATGCCGCCGCCGAGGCCGGTGTCCAGATCGTGACGGGAGATACCAAGGTGGTGGACCGGGGCAAGGCGGACCGCCTGTTCATCAACACGGCAGGTATCGGCCTGATCGAAGGTGGGACAGATATATCCGGCTCCAACGCCAGGCCCGGCGATAAAATAATCTTGAGCGGGGGCATCGGCGAACACGGGATGGCCGTAATGAGCCAGCGTGAAGGTCTGCATCTCACCCTCCCCGTGGCAAGCGATTGTGCTCCACTTAATTATCTGGTATCTGCAATGCTGTCGGCCAGCGGCAATATACACAGCCTCCGTGATCCCACCAGGGGAGGGCTGGCCTCTACCCTCAACGAGTTCGCCAAACAGTCCGATGTCGGCATTGTCATAGAAGAGGATAAAATCCCCGTGCATGACGGTGTCCGTGGATCGTGCGAATTGCTGGGCCTTGATCCCCTGTATATCGCCAACGAGGGCAAGCTGGTTGCAGCGGTGGCTGAAGCTGACTCCGGCAAAGTCCTGGCAGCCATGAGAAAGAACAAATACGCCCGGCAGGCGGCGGTCATCGGCGAAGTGACGACCGAGCACAGGGGTAGGGTGGTGATGAAGACCAGTATAGGTTCATCGCGCATCGTCGATATGCCGGTCGGAGAGATACTGCCGCGCATATGTTGAGCGATATATGAAAAAGCCGGGCGTAATGGTACTTGGCATCGGCAATCTGCTCTGCCGCGATGACGGTATTGGCGTCCGCATTGCCGGGGAGATGCAGGGCTCCGGTAAATATAGCGGCGTACGCATCATCGATGGAGACACCAATCCCGACCTGATGTCCCTGTTGGATGACGATGTTGATAAGCTTATTATTGTGGACTCGCTGCGGGGCGGCGGGCACCCCGGCGATATTTATCGCCTCGACCTGCGCGAAGAAAATATCGAGGACGGCACGCCCACCTCTTTGCATGGGATGGGCGTACTCGACAGCCTGAAACTGATGAGCCGGCTCGGAAAACAGCCGCCACAGGTGACCGTGATCGGCATCGAGCCCGCCGATATATCTCACGGCCTGCAGCTTTCACCCGTTATAGATGCGATGGTACCGGCTATTATTAAAGCTGTAGAAAGCGAGATCGAACGATCGGATTGAAATAGGTAGCCGGTTATGCTTAAATTAGATTGATCTGGAATTGCAGCCAGCTCAAGATGAGTTTGAGAGAATGAGCCCCAAAGAATTCGCGCAGGATATAAAAGACAAAGCCTTCATTCGGCAGAAGAGGCTATGCGCGTATTGCGGTAGTGCGATAGAAGTAGATTCCGGCTACGCCCACCTTAAGAAGCCGGCCGAGTTGGGCGGGGATACTTCGCTGCAAAACTGCGCCATCCTCTGCCAGAAATGTCACTTACAATACGGCCACATCGGGAAGTGGGCCAAGTTCGTCATAACACAAGATTATCCCCATTTCTCGGCTGACGGCATGCCGCACTGAACTTCGGAGGTGTTAATCACCGTCAGAACGCGCCACGAGGAATACGTGAGAATATCAATATGGCCTTGCTGACCTATTTGGCACAATCAATCCTATTTAGGTTTAACCAAGCTGATTGTGTCACCGGTGATGGTAAACTGGTACTGGGTGCCCTTCATCACAACCTTCCAGATTCCGTAGCTCCCCGCAATGCGTTCACCCGACTGGTCGAAAGTGATGGAGCCGCTGGCCCCGGGATAGTTGTTGCCAATCACTTGTAGAGCATCCCTGATCGCGCCGCCGTTATAGGTATTAGCCTTTTGCAAGGCTGCTGCGATCATATTGACGCCATCGTACGTTGTATCGCAATAAACTGTGGGGGCGACTTGATAAGTATTTTTAAAGTTGTAAGCGAAAGTTTTGTACACAGCAGACTGCTCATCCGGTACTGGCACAGTGCCCGTGACAGCCTTTTCCATAAACCTGGCGGCATCAAGGTACTTATCCAGCGGCATATCGTAAGTCCCGTCCACTGTTATCCAGGGTAGATTATCTAAGCCTGCCTTGAGCGCCTGCGCATATACCACGGCTCCATCGGCGTACAGCCCGACATACAGTACGCAATCCGGCCCGGCTTCCTTAATGGTATTTAGCTCTGACAGGTAGCTTAGCTTGGCAGGGTCGTACCTCAGCAATGCCACGATCTCCGCACTTCCTTTTAGATTATCCCTGGCCACCTCCTCAATCCCCTTGCCGTAAACAGTATCCTGGACGAGCATGGCAACCTTTTTATAGCCCTTATCCTTGATAAGCTTGGATACAATCCCACCCTGCAAGGAATCGCCCGGGCAGGACCTGTAAGTCCACCTTGACCAACTATAATCGGAAAGGGCGCTTGACGTCGCAGATGGTGATACAAGCAACACTCCCTTGCTCTCCAGGTACGGGCCTGCTGTCAGTACAGCTTCACTGGTGTCGCAGCCTATCATGACCTGAATCTTTTGTTCTTCGACCAGCTTATGTATCGCATACAGCGCGGTGGCTGCAGACGGACCCTGGTCCTCTACAACGAGGCGGAGCTTTTTACCGTCCAGACCGCCACGCCCGTTTATTTCATCCACAGCATACTGGGCGGCCTTCAGCAGGTTGGGACCAGCGGCGGGTGCGCTGGTGAGAGACAAAACACAGCCGATGGGTATCTCTGCCGGCAGTTCCTGCTGCGGAACGCAGGCCGCAAGCGAGCACAAGGCCAGTGCCGCTAAGATAGTTAAAGTCAGGTATACAGTTCTCATAATAAACTCCCGGGCAAACTACTTGCCAGTTACTGCATGCGGATGCCATCATTATAGCATTTCCCACCCAAGCTTATCAGGTGTAATTTTTTACTGATTTAAGCAATCAATGTAGAATAGTCAGGTAAAGCCTGGCCATTCCCTGTATCGATTACGGGCAAGAGATTATAGGAGGGAGGATGCAGGTAACCCGGAGCAATTTTATGGACGTGATTTCCGACAGGACAGATGTCCTGAAAATATTGCCGGAGGCGGCGGCAGACCTCTGTACCGCCCTTTTCAGAAACTCGCCTGCGGGTATTTACATCACGCGCGATGGCAAGTTTATTTATACCAATATCGAGTTCCGCCATATCACGGGATACAGCCAGGACGAGCTATCGGGTAAAGATTATCAGCGGCTGATCAACCCGCGCTATCGCCAGATGCCCAAGCAGAATGTAGCCTCTTTCTTCGATGATGAAGAGGACACCAGCCACGAGTTCAAGATCACCACCCACGAAGGCAAGAAGCGGTGGATCCAAGAGAAGATCACCTATTTTAAATACGGCGGCAACTGGCTGACGCTGGGCCACTGGCTGGATATAACGGAACACCACTCGGTAGAAAAGGCCTGGCGCGAGGCTGAAAGACGTTTTCAGCTGGCCTTCGAGGATCTCTCCACCGGCCTGACCATTATCAGCACGGAAGGCATCTTCCTCAAAGTCAATAGGTCCTTCTGCGATATGGTTGGATACGAGGAAAGGGAGATACTGGAGAGCCGCTACGATGATGTGCTCCCAACTGAGGAGAAAAAATCTGGCGGAGATATTATGTCACTCTTCCTGTCACTGGATAAACCCGAATTACCGGTGCAGCGGCAGCTGCAGGCCAGAGATGGAAGAATCTTATGGGTAGCCATGAGCATATCGCTCATCGGTGATAATGAGGCGGGTCCCTCGTATTTCATTGTTCATTTCCAGGATATTACCGAGCAGAAACGGATTGAGCAAGGGTTAAAAGAGGAGGAACGCCTTTATCGCCAGGTGGTCGACCTTTCGCTGGAACCGGTCGCCGTCACAGACCTTGATTGCCATATCACACACGTATCGGGAAACCTGTTGCGCCTGCTTGGCTGCGGAAAGGAGGACTTGCTGGGAAACAGCCTGGAAAGTCTCGTACCTGCCTCAGGTTACCGCGATATTCAAGCCAGGATCATGGACTCTGTCAGTAATAATCAGCCGGAGGAGATTGATATAATCCTGCAACGGAAAGATGGATCGGAACTGCCCTGCAGCATGCGGATCGCGCGGATAGATAACGAAATGGGAACGCCGGCCTGCCTGGTCCTCAGCTTCAGGGTGAATGCCGTACAGGCGGAACAACCATCTGCAGACGTGCCTCCCGGCACACAGCCTGCAACCCCACCCCGCGAAGAGCCGTCGCAGGCAGCAATGCCGTTTGACATTGCTCCCACCGCCGCCATGTTGATCAACCAGGATACCACGATAGCATCAGTCAACACCGGCTTCGAGGTTTTATCAGGCTATTCAAAACAGGAAATCGAGGGGAAGAAGAGCTGGATAGAACTTGTGGCCGGCAATGACCAGCCAAGGCTGAAACGCTACCATCTGTTGCGCCAGATCGACTCAGAATCCGCCCCCAGCACCTTCGAGTTCAAATTCGCCTGCAGCGATGGCTCCACAAGGGACGTGATTATTTATATGAGCCCGGTGCAGGGTACTGGACAGTTATCGGCAACGCTCATCGATCTTGCCACGCATAAAAAGGCTGACATTGCAGAAAAAGAGGCACAGGATGAGGAGATCTGTTACCTGAGGCAGACCGGGGAGCAAGCCGAGCGCGACCTTGAACGACTCCACAGTACGGTGCGCGATATAGTTGCGGCCATGGCACGGATAATCGAAATGAGAGATCCCTACACGGCAGGCCATCAGGAGCGCGTCGCAAAGCTGGCCGGCGCTATAGCCGTAGAGATGGGGATGTCCGAGGACCAGTTGGAAGGGATAGAGATAGCCGCAAAGATCCACGATATAGGCAAGGTCTGTACCTATGGAGATTCTCAGCAAGCCGGGTGAGCTGACCGCTATAGAACGCCAGGTGATCCAGACACATGCCCAGGGCAGCTACGAGATGCTCAAAACGGTGGAGTTCCCGTGGCCGATTGCCGAAGTTTCATTGCAGCATCACGAGAGGCTGGACGGCTCGGGCTATCCTTGCGGCCTGAAAGGGGACGAGATTTGCATCGATGCCAGGGTACTGATGGTAGCCGACGTCGTCGAAGCTATGGCTTCTCCTCGGCCCTACCGACCCAGTCTGGGCATCGAGGCGGCCCTGCAGGAGATATCGGATAATTCCGGAGTCCTGTATGACGGGGATGTCACAGCTATCTGCCTGCGCCTTTTCCGCGAGAAGGGTTTTTCGTTTTAACCGGCTACCTGTGGCGATTCATTCAGGTCTTGGTCAACATATCGAGTATTTTTTCTGTTAATCCCGGGATTTTATTGCCGCTGCGGATCGTCTCTTTGCCTGAGCACTTCATACATGACCACGGCGGCCGCCACAGATGCATTGAGCGACATGATCTTGCCCTTCATGGGTATGGAGGCTACCCAATCACACCTCCTGCGCACCAGATCCGACAGACCCTGGCCCTCACCGCCGATGACTATGGCCGAAGGCAACGTGAAATCCAGGGCGCGGTAATCGGTCTGCCCGTCCATGTCTATACCGGTAACCCATACGCCGTTCTTCTTGAGTGTTTCTACTGCCTGGGAAATGTTGGCCACCCTGGCAATATTAATATATTCCACAGCCCCTGCCGAAGCTCTGACAACGGCCGGCGTGATGCCTGCAGCCCTCCGCTCGCGCATAATAACTCCGTGAACACCGGTGGCCTCGGCGCTCCTCAATATGGCGCCCAGATTATGGGGGTCCTCAATACCATCCAACAACAGGTACAACGGCCTGTCGGATTTTATCCGTGAGATGTTTATCAATTCGCCCAGGTCAACAAATTCTTTTACTTCGGCGAAGGCGATCACACCCTGGCTTGAGCCGGTAGAGGCATGCTTTTCTATGACCCGCCTTTCAACGAATTCAACGGGCACGCCCCGGGCCTTTGAAAGGGCTAAAATCTGATCTACGGCCCCGTGCCTTCTGCTATTGCTGTCGAGCAATATCTTGCTGACCGGGCGGCCGGCCTTGAGGGCCTCGATCAGAGGATTCCTTCCCTCGATTACCTCCACATCAACCTGCCCGTCAGCAGCGCAACAAACGCCGATTCACCGGCCGTTGTGGGCAATGTTTCTCAGCCCTCCACCTTAAGTTCCATCACTTCCTGAAAGTTACGTACAACGAAGTATTTTTTTACCTTTATTTTAAAAAGTGCCGAATCAGGAGAATGGACGAATCTCTCAAGATTGTGATGCTTTATTAGATAGAGGCTGCGCAGTTCATCTATCTGATTCTCTCTGACCTCTTCCGCCATCCCCATGGCGGTGACCGCCACGGCATTGCGGAAATCCGAATCCCGGTTGGTACGGTTGTCGATCAGTATCGAGACGTTGTTATTGGAGAGAAGGTTGGAGTACTTGTTGGTAGCCCGTTTGGTGGCGAATATTATATTCTTGAGGTCATCTGTGGTCGCAAAGGCGACCAGGTTGCTGTAGGGACGTGTCAGCTGTTGTGTGGCCAGCGCAGCAAACAACTGGCTGCGAAACAGCTCTCTGAGTATTCTTTTCAATTGAAGCTCTTCATCGGTCATATCCCACGCCCCGTTCGTATTTTACACTATTTAACTGGCTGCAGTCCGCGACCGGCCGGAGATAATATCTGCTACAGGCTGTCTCGCCTGAGACGCGACCTTAAGTCTCATTTACCAGGAATCTCGCCTATGCTGACGATGCGCTCCTTGTTCAGAGCGACAAAATCAAAACGAGACCGTTTCCCCGGCATAGCCGGATCTATCTTCGCCTGTGTCAGAGGTAAAAAACGCTCTTCGGTTTCCAGCGTATCGGTTATCTGACCCCAGGTATCAATATAGATGCAGCCGTTTATCCTGAACTGTATGGTCGCGGCACCGGCTGCGTAGGCCATTACTGTCACCGGCAGCTTCTGACTGAACGGATAGGTGGTGAGCGGTTTGTCTGGTGTGATGCTCTTGGCCTGCGCAACGAATATTATATTGTTTTTGGATATATGCAGGCAGGGTACTGTCGTTTTATCGCCTTTAAGATTAATAGCTGTGACGTTCGATAGAGACAGAAAATCCCGAATCCTCGATCGTGTTTCCGTCCTTATTCCTTCATTCAAGGCATCTATCAAACGCTGACTGAAATCGCAGCGCATGTTGCCTCTGAATACCAGCTCACCCGTACATACGAGCACATCGAATTGCCGGTGAAGATCACAACTTTCTGACTCGGGATCCATTAAAATTCCCCTCTGCTAGCTGTAAAGCAAACCTGTATTCATATACTATGGCAGGAGCGAGTTGCCCTGTCAAGCATCGGGCCGGCGCATAAACCATTCTTCGCACCCTGCGTTATATATAGCGTGACACCCGTCAAAGGAGGTACAAATGTGAACTTTTATAAGGTGATCATAGCCGACACGGAAACATCATTTTTCAAGGAGGTTATCATTTGAAATACTTTTTTTCAGGTCTTTTTGCACTACTAATAGGGATAGCGATGGCCCTGCCTGCAGCCGTTCCCACTCAGGCGGATTCAGGTAAAAACAACCCGGTCCCGCGGATAAAGAAACAGGCGCTGATGATAAAGGTGGACAAAACTGTCGAGGTGAGCCAGCCGGTAACTATCACCGTTTTCAGCAAGCACAGCCACGAGACAATTGCAGGAGCCCCGGTCTACGCCATAAAAACAGGCAATAGAGTCGGCCCGGCTGGCACAGACAATTATACTACCCTTACCAGCGAGGTTGAAGCTCTCATAGAGTCCGATGGAACATTGATCGGAACTACCGGCAGCAATGGTACGGTATCAGCCGTTTTGTCCGAAGCCGGCCGATACTTGCTGCTGGCTACCAAAGACGGCTACGTACCCGATTTTGCCAGATTGCAGGTTAAACAGATTACAGAGGACGAGCAAAAGTTAAGGTTGACCTTGCAAGCACCTGCCTCTTCTCCCGCCGGTCAACAGATCACGATCAAAGTGACCAATGGTAGTTCAGGCCAGGCAGTCGATAACGCCACCGTCTCCGCCTTCAAAACTCCCAATGAGTTGCCGCCTATCATAAGACCGGCGCCGCAACCTGTAGAAAACGGCACGGCTACCCAGATGATCATCAAACAGCAGGCCCCCATCGTACTGGATACCGAGCAGGAGGACACATTGACCGGCCGGCTCGGGAAAAGGGAGATAGTCCTGGGCAGCAGTAACAGCGCGGGGGAGGTATTCTACACTTTCACAGACCCCGGCATGTATATGCTGCTGGTCAGGAAGAACGGCTACCTGCCCGGCGCCCGCAGGATCAATATCCAGTCGGACACGGCATTGAAGTCGCTGGACGTAAAAGCGGTCATCAATACGGCGGCCGATCAACCCGCCACTATACAGGTCACAGAAAAAAGCAGCAGCCAGCCGGTGGAGGGAGCGGCAGTCTATTCACTTAAAGTGGAAACCAACAGGAACGTAAAACAAATGCCTCCCACAGCCAACAACATCAAAGCGCAGGTAGCCTGGGCCTGGAATGATGCGGCCCGGGTCAGGGAAAACGGTGTATTAGTTGGCAACACGGACAGCGCCGGCCAGGTCGCGTACAGCTTTCCTTCGTCCGGCCAGTATGTACTGGCGGCCTTCAAGGACGGCTACAGGGCTGCAATTACACGAGCAAGCTATTTCCCGCCTGTGTCCGCAACGACCGGAGCAAATGTGACCAGTACTGTTCCGGTAACGACCATAACAACAACTGAATGATTTTCGGCAGTTAAAAGAGCAGGGGCGGATCTGAAAATCCGCCCCTGCATCGTCCGCTTTAACAGCATTTACAATTCCACAATAGTAGCGCCGGTGCTGCCCTCGAAGCGGTTGCCCATCCGGAAGGACTTCACCAGCGGGTGGTTTTTCAGCTCGCGCATTACAACCTGCCGCAACGCGCCCGTCCCTTTGCCATGCACGATCCTCACTTCCTTTAGCCCGGCAAGGCAGGCATCGTTGAGATATCCGTGGATGATGGGAAGGGCTTCGTCAACCGTTAAAGCATGCAGGTCGAGCTCCGAATCGACATCGGCTTTTCCGGCCGGACCAGTCTGGCCTTGAAAATCAATCCGCTGTTTATGTTTCATCTAACATCATTCCGCCCTGTGAAAATCCAGCCGCAGCACTTCCTGCGTGGAGGTAGTGACCTTGACACGGTCGTCTATGCGCCAGCCGACAATCCAGACCACCTGTTCCGGGGAACACACTATGGGAACGCTGTCACGCCATGATCGCGGTATGGAGGAGTCAACCATGAAATCCTGCAGCTTGCGACCATGCGTCATACCGAGGGGGTGAAATCGGTCCCCCGCTCTGCGACCCCTCACACTGAGATGCCCGCCGATCCTGGCTGAATCAAAGCTGGCGCTGAATATGTCATCGTCCTTGAAGAAATTCTCTTTCATGAGGGTGGCGGACACCTGCCAGCCGGGCAGCCTTGTCTCGCCGGGTATGTTGAGCGTATAGTCGTGTTCCAGAACCGGCCAGGGGCAGGCCGTCGAACCCGGCTCTGTCACGACCATGCGATTCCGCTCATTGGTAACAATCGCGCCCCCGGGTAGATAAACGCTCCTGCCCGTATTTGAAAACAGCAACCTTACCAGAGCATCCACATGCACTGCTTCAATATTCCTCAGACTCCCGCAGGCCCGTTCGATCATGATGCGAAACACCCTGCGTTGCAACGCCAGCGGCAGCCCACGCAACTTGCCTGAATCGAGACAGGTAAGGTGCCCCTCGCCGGTCACTGCCGAACTACAGATAGCGGCAGCCTGTTCATCGATAAAGTCAGCATCTTCGCCAGCCAGGTCGGCCAGCCTCAGCAGTGCGCTGTCGATATCCGCATTGTACTGTTTTAGCAATGGTATCAACTCGAGCCGTATCCGGTTGCGTAAAAACCGGACCTGATCGTTGGATGTATCTTTACGAGGCTGCAGGTTATTCGCAGTGCAATATGCTTCGGTCTCGTGCCTGGCAATCTCCAGCAAGGGCCTGATCACCCAGATGCCGTCCTCACTGGCGCCATATGGTATGGGCGCTGCCGGCCTCAGCCCGCGCAGGCCCTGTATGCCGGACCCGCGCAGAAAATGCATGAGCGTAGTTTCCACCTGGTCGTCTCGCGTATGCCCGACTGCCACCCGCTTGGCTCCGGTCTGCCGGGCAGCGTCATCCAGAAAGCGATACCTCACCTCGCGGGCGGCTTCCTCGAGGGATATTTTTCTCTTACTCCGCCATTCAGCCACGTCCTTTTTTTCGATTGTTGCTGGGATACCGAAGGCCGCTGCCAGGTTCTCAACGTATTTTACATCGGCATCGGACTCGTCGCCGCGAATCCCATGATCAAGGTGGGCTACGTGCAGTTGAATATCCAGCGATTTCTTCAGGTTATTCAGTACATTAAGCATGCAGACCGAGTCCGGCCCGCCCGATACCGCCACCAGCACCTTCTCACCACCCGATATCAGCCCGTATTCCCTGATGAAACCGCTTATGCGTTTTTCGAGGGTGTTGCTATTGGAAGGCACGTTACTACTCCTTTAAATGACAGATATCGCTCAGCAGCAGTAGACGCGGTTGACGATCTTCCTTGAACTCGAGGATGGTCAGGCTGCTGGGCTGTATACGTACACGTACCAGGTGAGTGAGAGGCATACCGAGCGCAGTGCACACTACGGTAGCAGTTACGAAGTAGTGCGAGACCACCGCGGCGCTGCCGCCGGGATTGGCCTCCACAATCCGTTTGACGGCTGCCCACACCCTGTCCCTGAATTGGCCAAGATTCTCGCCGCCCTTAAAATCGACGGCGTCTCCTTTGGTCTGCCAGTCCACCAGGAACTGGCTGAAATTCTGGCCGAAGGTTTCAAGCGACATACCTTCCATTTCACCCACATGTATTTCCCTCAGATCAGGCTCGGATACGACCTCCAGATCGTGCGGGCCTGCCACGGCGGCAGCGGTATCCATTGCACGCCTGAGCGGGCTCGAATACACCGCAGTAAGAGGCACATCGCGCATGGCCTCACCCAGCCTCTTAGCCTGCGCCTTGCCGTTCTCGCTCAGGTCTGTATCGCTGCCGCTGCCCTGGATGATGCGCTGCTGGTTCCAGGTAGTCTCACCGTGCCTTATCAGGTATAGTTTTATCTCGCTTTTCCTCCGTTCGGGATAACGGCCTATTATATTGCTTCAGGTTGGAAATTTAAAATGGCAGACTTATCAGAAATATGCTCTTGCAGTTGAAAGCGCAGGAGCTTTTCTTCATGTAGTCCTCTATTGCTCATATGAAAACGAGCCCGGTTCTCTCGATTGACGCCGGCGCCCCGGTTAATCCCAGGGCCTTGATGATCTGCTCGGGCCTGCCCGATCCGGAGGAATCACAACGCAGCCGCATGCCGATACTGTACACCTCATCTTTTTTCCCGGCCATCCACAGGTCGTCGAGCAGGGGCCGCAGGTCATAAAAGCGTTCCCCGGTATCGCGGGTATGGTGCCAGGGCAGTGATTCCAGCGCCAGCAGTGATTTGAGTGAGTGCTCAACTTCTGCTGCCCCCTGCTGTGCCGGCACTTCAACCACGTACTCGGCGAAGCGGAGCCGCGACTGTAACGACGGGGCTTCGAGGCTGACCGGCTGGACATCGATTATCGAAATACCGTCAGGCAGTTGGGGGGCGACCTTTTGAACGAAGTTGCCGGGAGTGGTATGGCGGCTCAGAAAAACGTCCATCAACTCAGCATTGCTGGTAACGCCCACAGCCAGGGGTGCGGCCAGGGACATCTTGGGATGTGGACTAAAACCCTCCGAGTAGACAATTTCTACATCAGCTCTGCGAAATGCACGCTCCCAGAGCCTCATCAAGTCGAGATGCGAAAGGAACTTAAGCTGTGGGCCGCGGCTGAACTTAAGGCGCAGGCGGTGCATTCTTTTCCCTGGTAATAGTAATGCGCTCGATCTTGCGGTTGACGATCTCCGTAATGGTGATTCTGAGGTCACGGTACCTGAAATGTTCGCCTTTTCTCGGAATGCGGCCGAGGTGGCTGAGGATAAAGCCGGCTACCGTGTCGTATTCACCAGCCGGCAGATCGAGGTCAAGCTCATCGTTGGCCTCCTCTACCCTGAGACCTCCGTCGATATCGTAGGTATTTGCATCGATTGGAATAATCTCTCTCTCGTTGGCGACCATTTCGTCCCCGATACTTCCCATGATCTCAGAGGCCAGGTGCTCGAGATTGGCGATCCCGGCCACACCGCCGAACTCGTCTATAACGATGGCCATGTGGAAGTTGTGGTCGCGCATCTCGGCCAGTACCTCACCCAACCGCTTGGTCTCAGGCACGAAATAAGCCTGGCGAACCAGGCCGTCGACCGGGTCGGCAGCCTTTATCTCGCCCTTGGCCATGGCCATGAGCACGTCCTTGACCGTCAGCATGCCGGTTACGTTATCCATGGTATCGTGGTAAACCGGGAACCTCGAGTGGGGGTGCTCGCTATAGGTCTTGAGGAACTCCTCCAGCAACGTGCCTTCCTCGATAAAGGATATCTCCGTGCGCGGCTGCATCACGTCGCTGACGGGCCGGTCGGGGAACTCAAAAGCCTTGTGTATCATATCGGCTTCCGTCTCCTTCCAGACACCCTCGGCCTCACCGACATCTATCGCCGTTCGTATCTCGGCTTCGTCCACAGTCATCCTTGCCTCACCGGTATCGGTGACCATGCGGGTGAAGCCGGCGCCGATCTTATTCAGCACCCAGACAAACGGGTAAAAAATCCAGATCAGAAGCTGAACAGGTATGCTGTAGGCCAGTGCCATCTTCTCTGAGTTGTGGGCCGCAACAGTCTTGGGAATTACCTCACCCAGCACCAGTACCAGAAGGGTGATGCATATAGTTGCCACCAGTGCGCCCATGCTGGGGCCGAAAAGGCCCACCGCAATCACAGTGCCCAAAGATGCGGCTGCGATATTGACCATGGTATTCCCCAGCAATATGGCAGAGAGAAATATGCCCGGCTGTTTCTGAAAGCTTTCCAGGATATCTGCAAACTTCACATCGTGGCTGAGCAGGTGCTTGACCCTGATCCGGCTCAGCGAAACGATGGCCACCTCGGCGCTGGAGAAGAAAGCAGACAAGAGGAGGCAGAGCAGTATTAATATAAAGTATAGGGTACGTTCATTATCCATACGATGCCCGTTCGTGCCGGGCTAAAGCTATAATATCATCCGCTATCTGCACAGTCAAAGTTTGTAGCAATCCGGCCCTCCGGTCGCTTACGGTGAAGGGGCCCCTCCTAAACGTGATAGAATTATATGGCTATGCAGGTGGATTTCGCTTTTATCTGCGATTATGCTGAGGCGACCAACAAGGTCAATGCGCTCGGCATAGGGT